>NZ_AHHC01000051.1:0-19236 GCF_000242655.1 Pseudomonas sp. PAMC 25886 | reverse complement strand
CAGCCACGTCAAATGGCTGTTGATCGGCTTGCTCTGGGTGGTGGCCATCGCCTCGCAGAACATCCTGCCGATCCACATCGCGTTTATCCCGCTGCTGGTACCGCCGCTTTTATACGTGCTGACCAAGCTGCAGCTGGACCGCAGGCTGATCGCCTGCGTCATGACCTTCGGCCTGATCACGCCCTACATGTTTCTGCCGGTGGGTTTCGGCAACATCTTCCTGAATCAGATCCTGCTGGCCAATGTGGCCAAGAGCGGCGTCGACATCAGTCAGGTCAATGTCACCCATGCCATGGGGCTTCCGGCGCTGGGCATGGTGGTCGGCTTGCTGGTGGCGGTGTTTATCAGCTACCGCAAGAAGCGCGTGTACGACCTGGAGAAGATCGAGCGGGTCGAGCAGGTGGCCGTGCAATACAACCCGCTGACCCTGCTGGTGGCCGGCCTGGCGATTGCGGCGGCGTTCATTATCCAGCTGTGGCTGGACTCGATGATCATCGGCGCCCTGGCCGGGTTCCTGATCTTTTCGGTGTCGGGCATTGTGCGCTGGCGCGATACCGATGACCTGTTCACCGAAGGCATGAAGATGATGGCGATGATCGGCTTTATTATGATCGCCTCGTCGGGCTTTGCCGAAGTGCTCAAGGCCACCGGCGAAGTGCAGACCCTCGTGCAAGCCTCGGCGGCGTTTATCGGCCACAGCCGCGGTGTGGGGGCGTTGCTGATGCTGCTGGTGGGGTTGCTGGTGACCATGGGCATCGGCTCGTCGTTTTCCACGGTGCCGATCCTGGCGGCGATCTTTGTGCCGCTGTGCGTGCAGTTGGGCTTCAGCCCGCTGGCCATCGTGTGCATCGTCGGCACGGCCGGTGCACTGGGGGATGCCGGCTCGCCCGCGTCGGACTCGACCCTGGGGCCGACCTCGGGTTTGAACATCGACGGCCAGCATCACCATATCTGGGACACCGTGGTCCCGACCTTCCTGCACTACAACATTCCGCTGCTGGCGTTTGGCTGGTTTGCCGCGATGACGCTCTGAGGGATTGTCCTACAGATTTATTGTAACTAGCCGTTAACCTCTTAAGGTGTCCCTTAAGAGAGAAGAGCCATGCGTCTGAGTCTAAAGGCCAAAGTACTGTCCCTTGCTGTCCTGCCCGTGTTGTTGTTTGCCGTGATCATCAGCCTGACCACGGTGTGGATCCTTCAGGAACAGGCCCGCAAGGAGGTCGAAGAAACCCGCCAGAACCTGCTCAACGACGCCAAGACCACCTTGCGCGGCTACGTCGAGGTGGCACTGACCACCATCAAGCCGCTGTATGACGCGGCCGCCCAAGGCGATACGACGGCGCGGGCGCAGGTGGTCAAGCTGCTGTCCAACACCAGCTATGGCAAGGACGGTTATTTCTTCGGCTACGACTCCGAGACCATTCGCCTGTTCAAGGGCAACAGCCCCGACGGCGTCGGCAAAAGCTTCAAGGACAACCGCGACCCGAATGGCGTCTACGTCAACCGCGACCTGGTGAAAGTCGGCAAGGATGGCACCCACTACCTGCAATACAGCTCGACGCAGCCCGGCCAGACCGAGCTGGTGCCCAAGCTTGGCTACACCGAATACCTGCCCAAGTGGGACATGGTGATCGGTACCTCGGTGAACCTGGACGGCATCGACGCCCAGGTCGCCGAGGTTCAGGCCAAGGTGGAGAAACGCATGGAAGGCGTGGTGCTGAGCATCATCGGGATCGCCGTGGTAGTGCTGTTGGTGATCGCCGCCGTGGGCATGCTGGTGGCCAACACCATCCTGCGGCCGTTGCACCTGATGAAGATCAACCTCGACGACATCGCCGCCGGTGAAGGCGACCTGACCCGCCGCCTGGCCATCACCAGTCAGGACGAACTGGGGGAACTGGCCGGCTCGTTCAACCGCTTTGTCGACAAGATCCACGGCCTGGTGCGCCAGATCACCGAGATGACCTCCCAGCTTACCGGCCTGGTAAGCCAGGTCGCGGAGCAAGCCAGCCGCTCGGAAAAAGCCATGGAGCGCCAGCGTCACGAGACGGACCAGGTGGCCACCGCCATCAACGAAATGTCCTCCGCCGCCCATGAAGTCGCCCGCAGTGCCCAAGGCGCGGCGGTGGCGGCGCAACAGACCGACGCCGAAGGCCAGGCCGCGAAAAAAGTCGTGGACGGCAGCATCGCGCAGATTCACGCGCTGGTGAACGACATCCGCAGCAGCGGCGTGTCCCTGGACAGCTTGCAGCAGGACGTTTCGTCGATTGTCAGCGTGCTCGGGGTGATCCGCTCGATTGCCGAGCAGACCAACTTGCTGGCCCTCAACGCGGCCATTGAAGCCGCACGGGCAGGGGAGGCGGGTCGTGGGTTTGCCGTAGTCGCCGACGAAGTGCGGGCGCTGGCCAGCCGCACCCAGCAAAGCACCCAGGAAATCCAGGGCATGATCGACCGCCTGCAAAAAGGCACCGAAGCCGCCGTGGAATCCATGCGCCGCTCCAGCGACGCCGGAGACGGCACCTCGGCCCAGGCCAACGAAGCGGGTGCGTCCCTGGACACCATGGCGCAATTGATCGGCACCATTAACTCGATGAACGCTCAGATCGCCAGCGCCGCCGAAGAACAAACCGCCGTGGCCGAAGAGATCAACCGCAGCGTGCATCAGATTGCGGTGGCGGTGGACAGCGTGGCGGATGAAACCCAACAGGGCGCCCAGACCTCCCGCAGCCTGGCGGACCTGGGGCAGCGGTTGGGGCAGTTGGTGGGGCAGTTCAGGATTTGATTGCAGGCTTGAGCCATCGGCAACGTCCTGTTGCCGACGGGCTTGGCTGGATTGATCGATCAGGTCAACAGCGCCAAACGTTCCACCGTCTCCGGAAACTGCGCCACCAGCCGAATCAAGGTTGCCGCCTGAGCATTGGGTGTGGCCCGGCCTTGCTCCCAATTTTCCAGGGTCCGGGTGTTGGTGCGCAGGTACATCGCAAACACCGAGCGCGACAGATTGAGTTGTTGACGCACAGCGACTACTTCGTCGGCAGTGAGCGGTGCCAGCTTGCTCAACTGCACCTTGTGGCTGCGCAGCGTTACCTTGCCTTGTCGTTCATCTGCCAGCGCGTCGAAGCCTTCGACCAGTTCGGAAAAGATGTCACGTTTCATGGGCGTGCCTACGTAGGTTGCGTATAGGTCGGCAACGTTACTGTGACGCTTAAGAGGGCGATATCAGGAGAGATTGTGTGTAGGGTCAGACAACTCCGCCGTATCTGTAGGAGCGAGCTTGCTCGCGAAAAACTGAAAGGCGCCGCGTTGTTTCAGATACTCCGCGTCATCGTTAACGACCATCGCGAGCAGGCTTGCTCCTAAAGCGGAAAGCAAAACGGCGCCCTAGGGCGCCGTTTTGCTTGCTGCGTTTAACTAAGCGATCAACCCGCCATCACCGCATGCTGCACCAGGGTGAGCAACGGTTGTGGGTACACACCCAGGAAGAACGCCAGCAGGGCGATTGCCAGCAGCATCACGCCGCCCGCTTTCTGTTCCCAGTGCAACTCGGCGTCCACGCGGCGCAGGTTTGGCTCGATCAGGTACAGGGTCACCATCACGCGCAGGTAGTAGAACACGCCGATGGCGCTGCCCAGTACCAGCGAGGCCACCAACCACCATTCGTGGGCTTCAACACCCGTCGCCACGATGTAGAACTTGCCGATGAAGCCGGCGGTCAGCGGGATGCCGGCCAGGGACAACATCATCACGGTCAGTACGGCGGTCAGGTACGGACGGCGCCAGAACAGGCCGCGATACTCGTACAGGGCGTCGGCGTCACGGCCTTTGTAAGGCGAGGACATCAGGGTGATCACACCGAATGCACCCAGGCTGGTGATCACGTAGGTGACCAGGTACACGCCGATGGCTTCCATCGCCAGGCCCTTGCTTGCCACCAGGGCGATCAGCAGGTAACCGAAGTGCGCGATGGACGAATAACCCAGCAGACGCTTGAGGTTGTTCTGGGTCAGCGCCAGCAGGTTACCGAACAGGATCGACGCGATCGCGATGATGGTCAGCACGTTGCTGAGTACACCGGTGTTGGCCGCAGGGGAGATCTGGAACAGACGCACCATCACCGCAAACACGGCGACTTTCGACGCGGTAGCCAGGAACGCAGCCACCGGCGCCGGGGCGCCTTCGTACACGTCCGGGGTCCACAGGTGGAACGGCACCAGCGACAGCTTGAACGCCAGGCCGATCAGCATCATGGCCAGGCCCAGTTGGGCGATGGGCGCAGGGCTGCCGGAGGTTGCCAAGGCGTGACCGATACCGCTGAAGCTCAGGCTGCCGGCTTCTGCGTAGAGCAGGGCCATACCGAACAACAGGAACGCGGAACCGGCGGCCGACAGCACCATGTACTTGATGCCGGCTTCCAGGGAGCGCTTGTTGAAGAAGGCATACGCCACCAGGCCGTAGACCGGGATCGACAGCAGTTCCAGGCCGATGAACAAGCCGGCCAGGTGCTGTGCGCTGACCAGCACGATACCGCCGGCCGCAGCCAGCAGGATCAGCAGGTACAGCTCTTCGCGGTTGCCCGGGTAGCCGGTGCCGCCTTCGCCGAGGTAGGCGTGGGCGAGGGTGACGCAGGCCAGGGTGGCAACCAGGATCAACGCGATATACAGCAGCGCGAAGTCATCGACCATCATCAGCGGGGTCACGGCCAGTGGCGCGACCTTGAGTGCCGGGATAATCGACAGCAGGGCCAGGTTCAAACCAGCACAGGACAGCAGGAACGTTTGCGAGTGATTGCGGCGCCAGGCGATCGCCAGCATCACCACCACGATGGTGAGGCTGGTGATCAGCAGCGGCGCAAGCGCGATAAAGTGTTGGATCGTGAATTCCATAGCGCTCTTACCGGGCCGAAGCGAGTTGAGAGAAGGCGGTGCCGAACCACTGCTGCACGCCATGCATCGTTGCGGCAGAAGTATCCAGGAACGGTTGCGGGTACACGCCGATGAACACCAGCAGTACCGCAAGGCCGAGCACCATGATCAGTTCGCGAGCATCCATCCCTTGCAGGACGGTGTCGGACTTGGCCGGGCCGAAGTAGGCGCGGTGGATCATGATCAGCGAGTAGACCGAACCGAACACCAGGCCGGAGGTAGCGATTGCACTGATCCACGGGGTTTGCACGAAGGCACCCATCAGGATCAGGAACTCACCGATGAAGTTACCGGTACCCGGCAAGCCCAGGGAGGCAGCGGCGAAGAACAGGCTGATGGCCGGCAGGTAGGCGATACGCGACCACACGCCACCCATCTCGCGCATGTCACGGGTGTGCAGGCGCTCGTACAGCTGGCCACTGAGGATAAACAGTGCCGCGGCCGACACACCGTGAGCCAGCATCTGGATCACAGCGCCTTGCAGCGCCAGTTGGCTGCCGGAGTAGATGCCGATCAGTACGAAACCCATGTGGGAAACGGATGAGAAGGCAATCAGACGCTTGATGTCGGTTTGGGCGAAGGCCAGGAACGCACCGTAGAAGATCCCGATCAGACCGAGGGTCATGGCGATCGGCGCAAACTCGGCCGAGGCATTCGGGAACAGCGGCAGGGCGAAACGCAGCAGGCCGTAGGCCGCCGTCTTCAACAGAATACCGGCGAGGTCCACGGAACCTGCGGTCGGCGCCTGGGCGTGAGCGTCAGGCAACCAGGAGTGGAACGGCACCACCGGCAGCTTCACCGCGAACGCGATGAAGAAGCCCAGCATCAGGATGTACTCGGTGGTCAGGGACATCTTGGTTTTCAACAGGTCGGCGTAGTTGAACGTGATCACGCCCGTGCTGTTGAAGTTGACCAGTACCAGGCCCAGGATCGCCACCAACATGATCAGGCCGGAAGCCTGGGTGAAGATGAAGAACTTGGTCGCCGCGTAGATCCGGGTTTTCTTGCCGTCCGAAGAACTGTGACCCCAGAGCGCGATGAGGAAGTACATCGGCACCAGCATCATTTCCCAGAAGAAGAAGAACATGAACAGGTCGAGGGCGAGGAACACGCCGACAACGCCGCCCAGGATCCACATCAGGTTCAGGTGGAAGAAGCCCACGTGACGCTGGATCTCTTTCCAGGAGCAGAGTACCGAGAGGATACCCAGCAGGCCGGTCAGCAGGATCATCAACAGCGACAGGCCGTCGAGGGCCAGGTGCACGTTGATGCCGAAGCGCTGGATCCACACGTGCTTGAATTCAAGCGCGAAGGTGGGATCGACACCCGGTGCCGGAGCAAATGAATAGTCGCCATGGGCCCACAGCCAGAGGCCGAGCGCGAGTTCCAGGGACATGGTCAGCAACGCAATCCAGCGGGGGAGGGTGGCGCCGAAGCGTTCACCCATCCAGCAGAGCAGGCCGCCGATAAAGGGGATCAGGATTAGCCAGGGCAGAATCATGACGGGCTCGTTTCCTTTCGCAAGTTCGCAAAGTTCGCAATGTGCATAGTCAGACCGCGACCACGATGATGGCGCCGATTACCAGGACGGCACCGGCCGCCATGGAAGCTGCATACCAACGCAATTGGCCGGTCTCGCTGCGGCTCAGGGCGGTGTGACCGGCCTTGGCGGCACGCGGGATCAAACCGATGGTCTGGTCGAGCGGGTCTTTGCGCAGTACGTGGCTGATCGCAAGGTAAGGCTTGACGAACAGTTTGTCGTAGATCCAGTCGAAGCCCCAGGCAGCGAACCACCAGGCCGAAAGGAAGCGGCCAATGCCACTGTTGGCGATGGCAGTGACGAAGCGGCGCTTGCCGAGGAACAGCAGGGCCGCCAGCAGGATACCGGCGATGGCGATGGCACCCGAGGCGATTTCCAGGCTGTGCTTGGCGGCGCCGCCGGCATGGCCAGCGCTTTCCGGCAGTACACCGGCCAGAGGCGGGGTGATCATGGCGCCGACGAAGGTCGACAGGATGATCAGCACCGACAGTGGCAGCCAGTGGGAAATGCCGTGGCCTGCGTGGGCTTCAGTCTTGGCTTCACCGTGGAAGGTGATGAAGATCAGGCGGAAGGTGTACAGCGAGGTCATGAACGCACCCACCAGGCCGGCGTACAGCAGGCCGTGGTTACCGCTGGCAAAGGCTTCCCAGAGGATTTCGTCTTTCGAGTAGAAACCTGCGGTCACCAGTGGCAGGGCCGACAAGGCCGCGCCGCCGACGATGAAGCTGGCGTAGGCCAACGGCAGTTTCTTCCACAGGCCGCCCATCTTGAAGATGTTCTGCTCGTGGTGGCAGGCAACGATCACCGCACCGGAAGCAAGGAACAGCAGGGCCTTGAAGAAGGCGTGGGTCATCAGGTGGAAGATCGCGCCGTCCCAGGCACCCACGCCCAGGGCCAGGAACATGTAGCCGATCTGGCTCATGGTCGAGTAGGCGAGGATACGCTTGATGTCGGTCTGAACCAGGGCAGCAAAACCTGCCAGTACCAGGGTCACGCCACCCACCAGGCCCACCAGATGCAGAATCTCTGGCGCCAGGGTGAACAGGCCGTGGGTACGGGCAATCAGGTAGACACCGGCGGTCACCATGGTTGCGGCGTGGATCAGTGCCGAAACCGGGGTAGGGCCGGCCATCGCGTCCGCCAGCCAGGTTTGCAGCGGCAGTTGTGCGGATTTACCCACAGCGCCACCCAGCAGCATCAGGGTCGCCAGGGTGATCCAGAAGTCGCCGACCTGGAATTTCTGCGGTGCCAGCACCAGCAGTTCCTGGATGTTCAGCGTGCCCACTTGCTGGAACAGGATGAACAGGCCGATGGCCATGAACACGTCGCCGATCCGGGTCACGATAAAGGCTTTGAGTGCGGCGTTACCGTTGTTGCGGTTGCTGTAGTAGAAACCGATCAACAGGTACGAGCACAGGCCCACGCCTTCCCAGCCGAAGTACAGGAACAACAGGTTATCGCCCAGCACCAGGAACAGCATGCTGGCGATAAACAGGTTGGTGTAGGCGAAGAAGCGCGAGTAACCCGCTTCACCGCGCATGTACCAGGACGCGAACAGGTGGATCAGGAAGCCTACACCGACGACCACGCCGAGCATGGTGATCGAAAGGCCGTCGACGTAGAGGGCGAAGTTGGGCTTGAAGCCCTCCACCGACATCCACTGCCACAACACCAGGGTGTAGTGGCCGCCTTCCGGCGGTGCGACGTTGAATTGCCAGATGACGTAGGCGGCGACAATCGCCGACAGGCCAATGGACCCCACACCGACCAGGGCCGAGAGGTTTTCCGACCAGCGTCCACGGGAGAACGACAGCAGCAGGAAACCGATCAGGGGAAATACGAAAGTCAGAAAGATCATGTTCATCCGCGCATCTCACTGGCAGCGTCGATATCAAGCGTGTGGAAGCGACGATACAGTTGCAGCAGGATCGCCAGGCCAATACTGGCCTCGGCGGCTGCCAGGCTGATCACCAGGATGAACATCACTTGTCCATCCGGCTGGCCCCAACGGCTACCGGCCACGATGAACGCGAGTGCCGCGGCGTTCATCATGATTTCCAGGCTCATCAACACGAACAGAATGTTGCGGCGAACCATCAGGCCGACCAGGCCAAGGCAGAACAGGATGCCGGCGACCGCCAGACCATGCTCCAAAGGGATAGCAGGCATCGTCATTGCTCCTTGGCTTCGTTGCGGCCCAAGTGGAAGGCGGTGATGGCTGCAGCGAGCAGCAGCATCGAAGCCAGTTCGACCACCAGCAGGTACGGGCCGAACAGGCTGATGCCCACGGCTTTCGCGTCTACGGTGGTGTGGCCGATGGCCTGGCCGCTCTGGTGAGCGAACAGCACATACAGCAGCTCACCCAGCAGCAGGGCTGCGAGGATCACCGGGCCGAGCCAGATGCCGGGCTTGAGCCAGACGCGTTCCTGGGCGACCGAAGCCGGCCCCAGGTTGAGCATCATCACCACAAACACGAACAGCACCATGATGGCGCCGGCGTAGGCGATCACTTCCAGCACACCGGCGAACGGTGCGCCGAGGCTGAAGAAGGTCATGGCCACGGCGATCAGCGAAATGATCAGGTAGAGCAGGGCGTGCACGGGGTTAGTGTTGGTGATCACGCGAAGCGTGGACACCACTGCAATACCCGATGCGAAATAGAAAGCGAATTCCATCTTTCTTCCTTAAGGCAGCAAGCTCTTCACGTTGATCGGCTCGGCTTCGTTTTGTGCGGCGCCTTTCGGCTTACCGGCAACGGCCATACCTGCAACACGATAGAAGTTGTAATCAGGGTTTTTACCGGGACCAGAGATCAGCAGATCTTCTTTCTCGTACACCAGGTCCTGACGTTTGAACTCGGCCATCTCGAAATCCGGTGTCAGCTGGATCGCGGTGGTCGGGCAAGCTTCCTCGCAGAGGCCGCAGAAAATGCAGCGCGAGAAGTTGATGCGGAAGAAGTCCGGGTACCAGCGACCGTCTTCGGTTTCAGCTTTCTGCAGCGAGATGCAACCCACCGGGCACGCCACGGCGCAAAGGTTACAGGCCACGCAGCGCTCTTCGCCGTCGGGGTCGCGGGTCAGGACAATGCGGCCGCGATAACGCGGCGGCAGGTACACCGCTTCTTCCGGGTATTGCAGGGTGTCGCGTTTGCGAAAGCCGTGACCGAACACCATCACCAGGCTTCGCAACTGGGTACCGGTACCCTTAACGATGTCGCCAATATATTTGAACATGGGTCAAATCCTCACTGAACCGCGCCCGCTGGCGTGTTCAACAACACAACGGCAGCAGTCACCAGCAAATTGATCAGGGTCAGCGGCAGGCAGAATCGCCAGCTGAAATCCATCACCTGGTCATACCGTGGACGCGGGATGGAAGCGCGCAGCAGGATAAACAGCATGATGAAGAACGCGGTCTTCAGGAAGAACCAGAAGAACGCCAGCTGCGGCAGGATGCCGAATGGACCGTGCCAGCCGCCGAAGAACAGCGTGACCAGCAGGGCCGAGATCAAGATGATGCCGATGTACTCACCTACGAAGAACATGCCCCACTTCATGCCGGCGTATTCAATGTGGTAACCGTCGGCCAGTTCCTGTTCTGCTTCCGGCTGGTCGAATGGGTGACGGTGAGTCACGGCGACGCCAGCGATGAAGAAGGTACAGAAGCCGAAGAACTGCGGAATGATGAACCACAGGTTCTGCGCCTGGTACTCGACGATGTCGCGCATGTTGAACGAGCCCACCTGCACCACGATGCCCATCAGCGCGAGGCCCATGAACACTTCGTAGGAGACGGTCTGGGCCGAAGCCCGCAAGCTGCCCAGCAGGGCGAACTTGTTGTTGCTCGACCAACCGGCGAACAGCACCGCGTAGACCGACAAACCGGCCATGGCGAAGAAGAACAGCAAGCCGATGTTCAGGTCCGCCACGCCCCAGGTCGGGGTGATCGGGATGATTGCGAAGGCAATCAGCAAGGCGCTCATGGCCACGACCGGTGCCAGGGTGAAGATCACCTTGTCGGCAAACGGCGGGGTCCAGTCTTCCTTGAAGAACATTTTCAGCATGTCGGCGGCGATCTGGAACATACCAAACGGGCCAACGCGGTTCGGACCATAACGGTCCTGCCACCAGCCCAGCAGGCGACGTTCGACGAAGCTGAGCAAGGCGCCCGCCACGACCACGGCCAACAGGATCACGATGGCCTTGACCACCGCGATGATCACGTCGATCACTTCAGGGGTGAACCAGGTCATTGAGCTGCCTCCTGCAGACCGTCAACGGTAAGGCCGAAGATCGCCGGAGGAATCCCCGCGAGGCCTTTTGGCAATGCAACCAGGCCAGCACCCAACTCTTCGTTGATGCGCAGCGGCAGACGCAGGGTCTTGCCGGCAACGGTCACGCTGAGCAGGGCACCGTCGTTGACGCCCAGGCGGTCGGCTTCGGACTTGGCTACGGACACGTAGGCGGCCGGAATGCGCTCTTGTACCGGCGCGGCTTTGGAAGAGGTCTCTTCGCTGCCGAACAGGTGGAAGAACGGCACAACCTGCCAGGTACCCTGGGCCGGGTTGAACGGACGCGGCACGCTGGCGAACCAGTTCAGCGAGTCACCGGTGCTTTCGATCAGGCGGGTGCCCGGGTCGCCAGCGCGGATGTGACCACCGACTTCGTCCTGGAACTTGTTCCAGGCCTGTGGCGAGTTCCAGCCCGGCGACCAGGCGAAAGGCACCTGCTGACGTGGCTCGACCGAACCCGAGTAACCTTCCATGGAGAAGGCGAACGCGGTGTCGTTGTCTTGCGGCGTACGTGGCTCGTGCACGCTGATGTCCGCACGCATGGCTGTACGGCCGGAGTAGCGCAGCGGTTCGCGGGCGAGTTTCATGCCCTTGATGCGGAACGCGGCGGACGGCGCGGCGTCGACGATACGGGCCAGTTGCGGTGCGGCTGCGGCTGCGGCGGCTGTCACGTGGTCGAGCTGGGTCCAGTCGATCGGCTGGTTCAGCAGGGTGGCGCGCAGGGCATGCAGCCAGCGCCAGCCTTCGTGAACCAGGATGCTGGCGTCCATGTACTTCGGATCGAACACCTGGAAGAAGCGCTGGGCGCGGCCTTCCTGGCTGACCAGGGTGCCGTCGCCTTCAGCAAAGGTGGCGGCGGGCAGTACCAGGTGGGCGCGGTCGCTGGTGGCGGTTTTCTGGTGGTCGGCAACGATCACCACTTTGGCCGCGTTCAGCGCTGCGTCGACCTTGGCCGAATCCGTGCGGGTGTACAGGTCGTTTTCCAGCACCACAATCGCATCGGCGCTGCCGTCGGTCACGGCTTGCAGCGCCGCGTCCAGGGACTCGCCACCGAGCATGGCCAGGCCGAGGCTGTTGGCTTCCGGCACGATCAGGCTGATGGAGCCGTTCTTCTCGCGCAGCTTCAAGGCTTTGGCGATGTTGGCGGCGGCTTCGATCAGTGCCTTGGAACCCAGCGAGGTACCGGCAATGATCAATGGGCGCTTGGCGGCCAGCAGGGCGTCGGCGATGCGCTTGGCCAGCTCAACGGCTTCAGCGTCCAGGCCTTCAACGGCAGGCGCGCTGGCGTCGAGGGCGTGGGCCACGGCGAAACCGATGCGGGCCAGGTCGTCCGGTGCTGCGTGTACGCATTCTTCAGCGATGTCGTCGAGCTTGGTTTCAGCCAGCGATGCGATGAACAGCGGGTTCAGCGCGTGCTGGCCGATGTTTTTCACCGCAGCGTCGAGCCAGGGCTGGACGCGCATGGCGTCGGCCATGTCTTCGGCCTTGCCTTTCACCGACTGGCGCAGGGACAGGGCGACACGGGCGGCGGTCTGGGTCAGGTCTTCACCGAGGACGAAGATCGCGTCGTGGTCTTCGATGTCGCGCATGTTCGGAACCGGCAGCGGGCTGTCGTTCAGAACTTGCAGCACCAGGCGGATACGCTCCAGTTCACCGGCTTCGATACCCGAGTAGAAGTGCTCGGCACCCACCAGCTCGCGCAACGCGTAGTTGCTTTCGAGGCTGGCGCGAGGCGAACCGATACCGACGATATTGCGACCGCGCAGCAGGTCAGCGGCTTTATCCAGCGCTTCGTCCAGGCTCAGCTTGGCGCCGTCGGCCAGCAGTGGCTGACGCGGGCGGTCTTCGCGGTTGACGTAGCCGTAGCCGAAACGGCCACGGTCGCACAGGAAGTACTGGTTGACCGAACCGTTGAAGCGGTTTTCGATCCGACGCAGTTCGCCGTAGCGCTCGCCCGGGGAGATGTTGCAACCGCTGGAGCAGCCATGGCAGATGCTCGGCGAGAACTGCATGTCCCACTTGCGGTTGTAGCGCTCGGAGTGAGTCTTGTCGGTGAACACACCGGTCGGGCAGACCTCGGTGAGGTTGCCGGAGAATTCGCTTTCGAGGGTGCCATCTTCAACGCGACCGAAGTACACGTTGTCGTGAGCGCCGAACACGCCGAGGTCGGTGCCGCCGGCGTAGTCCTTATAGAAGCGCACGCAGCGGTAGCAAGCGATGCAGCGGTTCATCTCGTGGGAAATGAACGGGCCCAGTTGCTGGTTCTGGTGGGTACGCTTGGTGAAGCGATACCGGCGCTCGTTGTGGCCGGTCATCACGGTCATGTCTTGCAGGTGGCAGTGGCCGCCTTCCTCACACACAGGGCAGTCGTGCGGGTGGTTGGTCATCAGCCATTCGACGACGCTGGCGCGAAACACTTTCGCTTCTTCGTCTTCGATGGAAATCCAGCTGCCGTCGGTGGCGGGCGTCATGCAGGACATGACGATACGACCACGGGTGTCGTTCTCGTCGGTGTACTGCTTGACCGCGCACTGGCGGCAAGCGCCAACGCTGCCAAGGGCGGGGTGCCAGCAGAAATATGGAATGTCGAGGCCTAGCGACAGACACGCCTGTAACAGGTTGTCTGCCCCATCGACTTCGAGCTCTTTGCCGTCTACGTGGATAGTGGCCATGGTTCAAAGTTCTTCGTTGGCCCGGTGTCAGCGGGCGTGGCTAATGGAATCTTGTTATTCATGTGCATCAACACAGCCTTGAAGGCGTCAGCACATGAGAAAGCGAAGGGCACGGACCCTTCGCCTTTTTAAGCGTTACGCGCCGACTACAATCGGCCTTGCCAGAGGCGGGACGGCGGCGCTTTTGGGCGCAATGCCGGCTTCGAACTCCGAGCGGAAGTATTTGATCGCGCTGCCCAATGGCTCCACGGCGCCCGGTGCGTGAGCACAGAAAGTCTTGCCAGGGCCGAGGAAACCCACCAGACCCAGCAGGGTCTCGATATCGCCTGGCTGACCTTCGCCTTTCTCGAGGGCCATCAAGAGCTTCACGCTCCATGGCAGACCATCGCGGCACGGGGTGCAGAAACCACAGGATTCGCGGGAGAAGAACTGCTCCATGTTGCGCAGCAACGACACCATGTTCACGGTGTTGTCCACGGCCATGGCCAGGCCGGTACCCATACGGGTACCCACCTTGCCGATGCCGCCGGCGTACATTTGTGCGTCGAGGTGCTCGGGCAACAGGAAGCCGGTGCCGGCGCCGCCTGGCTGCCAGGCCTTGAGGGTGTAGCCGTCGCGCATGCCGCCGGCGTAGTCCTCGAACAGCTCGCGCGCGGTCACGCCGAATGGCAGTTCCCACAGGCCCGGGTTCTTGACCTTGCCGGAGAAGCCCATGAGCTTGGTGCCCATGTCTTCGCTGCCTTCACGGGCCAACGATTTGTACCACTCCACGCCGTCGCCGATGATCGCCGGCACGTTGCACAGGGTTTCAACGTTGTTCACGCACGTCGGCTTGCCCCACACGCCCACGGCGGCAGGGAAGGGCGGCTTGGAACGCGGGTTGGCACGGCGGCCTTCGAGGGAGTTGATCAGGGCGGTTTCTTCACCGCAGATGTAACGCCCGGCACCGGTGTGCACGAACAGTTCGAAGTCGAAACCCGAACCGAGGATGTTCTTGCCCAACAGGCCTGCAGCCTTGGCTTCTTCCACGGCACGGTTCAGGTGCTTGGCGGCGGTGGTGTATTCGCCGCGCAGGAAGATATAGCCACGGTAGGTTTTCAGCGCGCGGGCACTGATCAGCATGCCTTCGATCAACAGATGGGGCAGTTGCTCCATCAGCATGCGGTCTTTCCAGGTGTTCGGCTCCATTTCATCCGCGTTGCACAGCAGGTAGCGGATGTTGATGGATTCGTCTTTCGGCATCAGGCCCCACTTAACGCCCGTGGGGAAGCCTGCACCGCCGCGGCCTTTGAGGCCGGCGTCCTTCACGGTCTGGACGATGTCGTCCTGGGCCATGTCGGCGAAGGCTTTGCGCGCGGCTGCGTAACCGTTCTTGGCCTGGTACTCGTCGAGCCATACAGGCTCGCCGTCGTCACGCAGGCGCCAGGTCAGCGGGTGAGTCTCGGCCGACCGCTTGATGCGGTTGGCAGGACCGAAGGAAGTCAGGGTCATGGGTAGCCCTCGAGCAATTGGGTGACGCCAGCAGGCTGCACGTCACCGAATGTGTCGTCGTCGATCATCAACGCCGGCGCCTTGTCACAGTTGCCCAGGCAGCACACCGGCAGCAGCGTGAAGCGGCCGTCCGGAGTGGTTTGGCCCAGGCCGATGCCCAGCTTGCTCTGGATCTCGCTGACCACGGACTCGTGGCCACCGATGTAGCAGACCATGCTGTCGCACACGCGAATGATGTGGCGGCCAACCGGCTGGCGGAAGATCTGGCTGTAGAACGTCGCCACGCCTTCAACGTCGCTGGCAGGGATGCCCAGGATCTCGCCGATGGCGTAGAGGGCGCCGTCCGGCACCCAGCCACGTTCCTTCTGGACGATCTTCAAGGCTTCGATCGACGCCGCGCGCGGGTCTTCGTAGTGATGCAGCTCGTGCTCGATGGCCGAGCGCTCGGTTTCACTCAAGGTGAAACGGTCTGTCTGGATAAGCGTGCTGTTCATGCTTAGCGGTCCACGTCGGCCATAACGAAATCGATACTACCCAGGTACGCAATCAAGTCCGCGACCATTTCACCTTTGATCACCGAAGGGATCTGCTGCAGGTGCGGGAAGCTTGGAGTACGAATCCGGGTGCGGTAGCTCATGGTGCCGCCATCGCTCGTCAGGTAATAACTGTTGATACCCTTGGTCGCTTCGATCATCTGGAAGGATTCGTTGGCCGGCATGACCGGGCCCCACGAAACTTGCAGGAAGTGCGTGATCAGGGTTTCGATGTGTTGCAGCGTGCGCTCTTTCGGCGGCGGCGTGGTCAGCGGGTGATCCGCCTTGTAAGGGCCTTCCGGCATGTTGCGCATGCACTGTTCGATGATCTTCAGGCTCTGGCGCATTTCTTCGACGCGCACGATGCAGCGGTCGTAGGCATCGCCGTTGGCCGCCAGCGGGACTTCGAATTCGAAGTTCTGGTAGCCGGAGTACGGGCGCGCCTTGCGCAGGTCGAAGTCGCAACCGGTGGAACGCAGGCCAGCACCGGTGACGCCCCATTCCAGGGCCTCTTTGGTGTTGTACTGGGCGACGCCGATGGTCCGGCCCTTGAGGATGCTGTTGTCCAGGGCGGCTTTCTGGTACTCGTCCAGACGCTTGGGCATCCAGTCGATGAATTCCTTGACCAGGCGCTCCCAGCCACGCGGCAGGTCGTGCGCCACACCGCCGATGCGGTACCAGGCCGGGTGCAGGCGGAAACCGGTGATGGCTTCGATGACCTTGTAGGCGCGCTGACGGTCGGTGAAGGTGAAGAACACCGGGGTCATGGCGCCGACGTCCTGGATATAGGTACCCAGGAACAGCAGGTGGCTGGTGATCCGGAAGAACTCGGCCATCATGATGCGGATGGTGTCGACCTTGTCCGGCACCTTGATGCCCGCCAGCTTCTCGACCGAGAGCACGTACGGCAGGTTGTTCATCACGCCGCCGAGGTAGTCGATGCGGTCGGTGTACGGGATGAAACTGTGCCACGACTGACGCTCGGCCATCTTCTCGGCACCACGGTGGTGGTAGCCGATGTCCGGTACGCAGTCGACGATTTCTTCGCCGTCCAGCTGCAGGATGATACGGAAGGCACCGTGAGCCGAAGGGTGGTTCGGGCCCAGGTTGAGGAACATGTAGTCCTCGTTGGTGCCGGAGCGTTTCATGCCCCAGTCTTCCGGACGGAAGCGTGCAGCCTCTTCTTCAAGCTGTTGCTTGGCGAGGGTCAGGCTGAATGGATCGAATTCGGTGGCGCGGGCAGGGAAGTCCTTGCGCAGCGGGTGACCTTCCCACGTTGGCGGCATCATGATGCGCGACAGGTGCGGGTGGCCCGGGAAGTCGATGCCGAACATGTCCCACACTTCGCGCTCGTACCAGTTGGCGTTAGGCCAGATACCGGTCACGGTCGGAACGCTCAGGTCGCTCTCGGAGAGGGCAACCTTGATCATCACGTCGCTGTTACGTTCCAGCGACATCAGGTGGTAGAACACGGTGAAGTCGGCGCCGCTCGGCAGTCCCTGGCGCTTGGTGCGCAGGCGCTCGTCCACGCCATGCAGGTCATAGAGCATGACGTACGGCTTGGGCAGGTTGCGCAGGAAGCTCAGGACTTCGACGAGCCTGGCACGCGCCACCCACAGCACCGGCATACCGGTGCGTGTGGCCTGGGCGGTGAAGGCGTCAGGGCCAAAACGGTTATTGAGTTCGACGACCACATCCTGGTCGTCTGCCTTATAAGGCGGGATGTACAGAGCACTGCCTGTAGTCATGGTTTTTTATCGCTTTCGGTCAACGTAAAGAATGAAGCCAGGTTTTCGTTCTATAAAAGAAGCGGTGCTGGATCAGACTTCGTCGGGGCTGCGCAGGTTGGTGACCTGAATACGCTGTTCGCGGCGCTGTTCCTTTTGTGACGGCATCTCGGCGCGGTATACGCCTTGATCTCCGACAACCCAGGAAAGTGGGCGACGCTCCTTGCCAATCGATTCCTGCAACAGCATCAAGCCTTGCAGAAATGCTTCAGGGCGGGGCGGGCAGCCAGGCACGTAGACGTCCACGGGCAGGAACTTGTCCACCCCCTGAACCACGGAGTAGATGTCGTACATGCCACCGGAGTTGGCGCACGAACCCATGGAGATAACCCACTTTGGCTCGAGCATTTGCTCGTAGAGACGCTGAATGATCGGCGCCATCTTGATAAAGCAGGTACCGGCGATAACCATGAAATCCGCCTGACGCGGCGAGGCCCGGATAACTTCGGCGCCAAAGCGCGCGATGTCGTGGGGCGCCGTGAAGGCGGTGGTCATTTCCACATAGCAGCAGGACAGACCGAAGTTGTACGGCCACAGGGAGTTTTTACGCCCCCAGTTGACCGCGCCACTCAGCACGTCTTCCAGCTTGCCCATGTAGATGTTTTTGTGGACTTGGTCTTCTAACGGGTCGGAAACGGTTTCCCGTTCGCCGATGGGGTACTGCTCGTTAGGAGCATCCGGGTCGATCCTGGTGAGATTGTATTGCATCGCCAAAGCCTCATTGTTTCAGCTTCGCTTGCCGCTTGCGACGAGCTTCCGGAGCCCAATCAAGGGCGCCCACTCGAAATAGGTAGACAAGGCCTGCCAACAGAATTGCTATGAAAACGAGGGCTTCGACGAATCCGGTCCAGCCGCTTTCGCGGACGGACACAGACCAGGCAAAGAGAAAAAGGGCTTCGATGTCGAAGATCACGAAGAGCATCGCGACCAGATAGAATTTGGCTGAGAGCCGCAAGCGGGCGCCACCTGTAGGTAGCATGCCGGACTCGAACGGTTCGTTTTTGCTGCGGCCCCAGGCTTTTGACCCGAGGAGGCTGGAGACACCGAGCATGAAGGCGCAAAGGCCGACAACACCGAGGAGGAAAATGGCAAAGCCCCAGTTGTGGGCCATGAGTCCTGTCGCTTCGGTCATGCTGGAAATCCTTAACAGAGAGCAAAGGTCTCTGAGCTCGAAAAAGTAACGATGCAGTGACGATATGTCGCAGCGCAATCAATCGCGGTGATTTTATGGCTAAACACCGGGCAAGTAAAATTCCTATAGCGAAATTATTCGATGGAATAAGGACATAGTGCACCTTCTTGGGGCTGTAGCCCTTGCGGGGCGGGCATTAGCGGGCATTTCACCAATTATGTTTTGTTTAAGCTGTAAAGAAGTTTTCATGCTCTAAATGATAATGAATATTGTTTGCGTGGATTTTAAACAGCTGTTCGGGGTTTAACGGGGGAAGTTGCTGTTACTTGTGTGGGTGATGCTAGTTGGTAAAGCGGATCTTTTAACTGGTTTTGTAGGTGGGGGTACCGCTCTGGATCAATGTTTTGATCGAAAATTGGGGGTGGGGGGGGTGTACATATCCGTTGTTGCGGTAACGGCCGCTTATGGTTTCGCTCTTACAGCGAGTCACTTTGCAAAAGCGGCAAAGTAACCAAAACGCTCTGCCCCGCCTGTCGGCACCTCGCCTAGGCTCGGTGTTCCCTCACTCCGGCATTGCTCCGCGGGCCGCCGCGACGGGGCGTCCCTGCCCCGTCGCGGCTAAACCGGCGTCCTGCCGGTTTACCCGCTCCTCAATCCCTGCGTTCGGCCTCGGGCTTATTGGGGCAGTCAGATCAAGATCAAAAGCAAGAGCACAGCGGCCTACAGGCCGGCTTGAGTGGTAGAAGCCAGATCAAAAGCCAAAGCGAAAGCCAAAACCAAATCTGAAACTGATGCAGCTCTGCTTTTCTGTGGGAGCTGGCTTGCCTGCGATGGCATCACCTCGGTGTGTCTGATGTACCGAGTTGTC
>NZ_AHHC01000052.1:0-28788 GCF_000242655.1 Pseudomonas sp. PAMC 25886 | reverse complement strand
GGCCGACAAGCCAGCCACTCACCCGGCGCCACGTCTGTTCGTTCTTCCGGTTACCGGCCACCGTTGCGGTCGGCCAGGCCCTATGAAGTCGTGCCGCATCATCGAACGCTGCAGAACGGTGTTGCCCCGCGCGCCGGCCAGCCCAATCCCAACCTTCACCTGCCGGACAGCGAGTTGGTGAAAGCGTTGAAAATCAGTTTTGCCACGCTGAAAGAACTCCATGAAACGTGACGGACTGAGGCTGTCTTCGCTGCAGCGAATCGCCGCCAAGAGAGTCGGCGACAATCAGAAGTTCGACCGTGCGATTTTGTTGGCCAAGGCGCTTGTCCTGCGCCCGCGCCTGATCGATGCGATCACCGATCAGGACGGCTACATCACCACGCAAAGCCTGGCGCAGGCCGAGAGTGTGGTGTTCGGCAACAGCGATCCGAGTGCCTTCAGCCCGGACCCTTTCCACGCCAAGAGCAACGCTGAACTCGTGCGGGTGTTCAAGGCGATGTTTACCGAGTTGCGTGACAGGTCCCGGGACCGCAAGGGGTTCTTTGAACAGATCGGCTACGTCAACATTGAGTTGCTGGTTGCCATGAGCAAGGACCCGGACGAGCTCGATGGTCACGGTGAACCGGTCCTGGACCCCGCCACAGGGCTGGCGCGGAAAAAATACGATGAACAGCAGGTGTATATGGCGAAGAATATTGTCGACCGCCCCGGGTTGCTCCAGTCACTGGAAAGCGCCCATGGCGGTGGCCTGCGGATGTTTGGCAGTCATCATCAGGCGGGCTGGCTCAGCAACAAAACTCTTGATCGCTGGCTTGAGCACCACAAAAACCGATAAGCCCCGGGTGCCGCCTCACGGTAGGAGGCGGTAGGGGAATGCCGGTTATACCCGCAGTATCTTTCCGCTGATCGCCACACCGATCAGCAACACGGCGATCAGCACAAAGGCCGTGCTCAGGCTGCTGCCGTGGGCGATAAAGCCGATGACCGCAGGGCCGGCAAGAATGCCCGCATAACCCAGGGTGGTGATGGCGGGCACCGCAATGTGTTCCGGCATGACGGTCTGCTTGCCGACGGCGGTGTACAGCACCGGGACGATGTTCGAACACCCGGCACCTACCAGCGCATACCCCAGCAGGGCGGTTTCCCACGCCGGGAACAGCGTGGCCAGCAGCATGCCGGCTGCGGCGAGGGCGCCGCCGAAGACGATCACCCGGGTGGCGCCCAGGCGCCGGACAATCCGGTCGCCGGTCAGGCGACCGACGGTCATGGTTAAGGCAAAGGCTGCGTAGCCCAGGCCCGCATAGGCTTCATCCAGGCCGCGCTCGGCACTCAGGAACACCGCGCTCCAGTCCAGCACGGCGCCTTCGGCGAGAAACACAATGCAGCACAGGCAACCGATAAACAGCACCACCCCGTGGGGCACGGCAAAGGCCGGCCCGGAGCTTTCACTGCCGTAGGGCAGCAAGTGCGGCCCTGCCTTGAGCAAGGCCACCGCCATCACGACGATGACGGCGAGGGTGGCCTGGAACGGCGACCAGCCCAGCCCCAGCAGCCCGCTGACACCTGCCGCACCGACGATCCCCCCCAGGCTGAACAACCCATGGAAGCCCGACATCATGGTCTTGCCGCTGGCCCGTTCGACGATCACCGCCTGCAGGTTGACGGTGGAATCCACCATGCCCAGGCCGGCACCAAATACAAACAGTGCGGCCATCAGCAACGGAATGGAAGAGACGGTGGCCAGCATCGGCAGGCCGAGGCAGATCAGAATGGTCCCGCCGGTGGCCACGCGCCGGATACCGTAGCGCGATGCCAGGGCCCCCGCGACGGGCATGGCGATCATCGAACCCACCCCCAGGCACAGCAGCAACAGACCGAGGGTGCCCTCATTGAGTTGGGCGCGGGCCTTGGCATAAGGTACCAGCGGGGCCCAGGCGGCGATGCCGAAACCTGCGATAAAAAAGGCGATGCGGGTCGACATTTGCTCCAGCCGCCCGGGTACCACGGGCGCTGGGGTGCTGATGGCAGTCATGAAAAATCCTTGGTTTTGCGTTCAACGAACGATGTGCAGCGCAACATCCTTGCACATCAGGCCGTATCGAGCGAGCCGGGTTCCCTTGGCGTGCCTGAACAGCGAGCCAACCATTTTTTCAGAAGCATGGAACGCGATTGGCCTTTCCAGCCACTATCAGCGTGTAGGACGAGTAATCGTTTGATGTGCGAGGTGGCCTGGAAGGTGCGTAATCCCTGCGAGAACTGGCGAACCCCGGGCTTCTTGCGGCGGATTACCACCTTCCAGGCCGACCCTCCAGCGGCCTCATTGATGGCGCAGGCGACTACGGGCATACACCGCCACAATCACGAAACATCCCATCGGCAACAGGTACGCCAGCGCAACCGTGCTGTTGTCCGCTACCTTGCCCATCAAGTACGGCATCAGCGCACCGCCGACAATCGCCATGATCATGAACGAACTGCCGCGCTTGGTATGGGGGCCGAGGTTTTTCACGCCCATGGCGAACAGCGTCGGGAACATGATCGACATGAAGAAGAACACCGCAATCAGCGCGATCACCGAGATGCCCTCCAACCCAATCACCACCAGCGCGCACAACGCGATGTTGATCAGCGCGTAAATCAGCAACAGTTTCTGCGCGCTGACGCGGCCCATCAGCCAGGTACTGAAAAAACGCCCGAACATGAAGGCCAGCATCGCGATCGACAGCAGGTAGGCCGCGTGCTGGCTGCCCATCTGCGCCCAGTGCTCGGTGACGTAGTTGATGAAAAATGCACCGACCCCGACTTGGGCCGCCACGTAGAAAAACTGTGTGATCACCCCGCCGACGAATTCCGGATACTGCCACAGCCCCTTGCCGGCCACGGGTTGCAGTGCCTGCTCCTGAGCGCGTAGATCCGGCAGCGGCGTACGGGCGATCAACAGCGCCACCAGCAACACCAGAACGGCGATGACGACATAGGTGGTCTGCAACGAACTCATGTCCGAAGCCGGTGTGCTGCCGGCGCTGAAGAACATCGCGCCGCCAATCAGCGGGCCGAAGAACTGACCCAGGCCGTTGAAGGATTGCGCCAGGTTCAACCGTCGCTCGGCGCCCTGCGGTTCACCCAGCACTGTGGCATACGGGTTGGCCGCGGTCTCCAGGCAACCCAGCCCGCAGGCGATGACGAACAGCGCGAACAGAAAAAATGCAAAGCTCGCCGCCGCTGCCGCCGGCATGAACAGCAATGCGCCCACCGCATACAGGCACAAGCCCAGCAGGATCCCCGCCTTGTAGCCGTGGCGGTCCATCAACAGCCCCGCCGGCAGGGCGATCAGGAAGTACGCGCCGAAATACGCGCCTTGCAACAGCCCGGACTGGGCCTTACTGACGTGCAGGACTTCCTGGAAATGCTTGTTCAGGACGTCCAGCAAGCCGTAGGACAAGCCCCAGAGGAAGAACAGACTGGTCACCAGCATCAGTGCCCAGCGGTAGGTCGGCACGGCGGGTGTGCCGGCTGCCACAGGTGTGTCTTTGCTTAACATGACGCTTCTCCTGTTGTTTTTATGGGATCAAGGCGTGCGATGCAGCGGATGTCAGGGTTGGTCGGTGAGGCTGAAAATCTGTGTCAGCGGCTGCCATTTGCCGCCGGGATCGGTCCACGGCGTGGGCGCCTGGAAACGCCACATCAGGGCCTCCCAGGCTTGCACGTCGGGGTTGGCGCGGGCGGCCTGGTCGAGTGCTTCGAAGCTGAACCCGGCCGTGGTGTCCATGACCATGAACAGCCGCGTGCCCAGGCGCCAGATCTGCATCTGCAGGATGTGCTGGCCGCGCAGATGCTCGGCCACGGCGGGCCAGATGCGTTGATGCAACTGCTGGTACTCGGCGATCAATGCCTCGTCGTCGATCAGGTCCAGGGCCAGGCAGTAGCGTTGGCCGCTCATGTCAGCGCCCGGTCGAGGTGGGTGTAGCCGCCGTCCACCACCAGCCATTGCCCGGTGGTGTGGGAGGTGCGGGGTGACAGCAGGAACAGCACGCTGTCGGCAATTTCCTCGGGGGTGGTCATCCGTTTGCCCAAGGGGATTTTCTCGACGATGGCGGCGAGCTTGGCCTCGGGGTTGTCGAAGCCATCGATCCAGCGCTGGTACAGCGGCGTCAGCACCTCGGCGGGCACCACCGCATTGACCCGGATGCCGAATTCCAGCAAGGAGGCCGCCCACTCCCGGGTCAGCGACAATTGCGCACCTTTGGCCGCGGTATAACCGCTGGTGCCGCCCTGGCCGGTGAGGGCCGTCTTGGAGCTGATATTCACGATCGCCCCGCGACTGGCCTTGAGAGCATCGAGGCACAGGTGGGTCATCAGGTAGTAATGAATCAGGTTCTTTTCCAGGGACTCGACGAAGGCTGCACGGCCTGCTTCCAGCCCCACGCCATCGTTGACCCCGGCGTTGTTCACCAGGCCGTCGATGCGTCCGAAGCGTTGCAACACTTCGTTGACCGCCGCGCGGCAGGCGTCTTCATCGCGCAACTCGACACGGATGAAGTGGCTTTGGCCCTGTTGTTCAAGCTCGGCCGCGAAGGCCGCCGACAGCGGTTGATGTCCGAAAATTACCGGGATCGCGCCTTCGGCGATCAGCCCCAGGGAGATGGCGGCGCCAATCCCCGAGCCGCCGCCGGTGACGATAATCACGCGGTCCTGCAAATGCAGATTCATGGGCAGTTTCCTTCAAGGTGATAGACTCGTTGGGCAGTGCCGCCCCAGATCGCCCGCTGTTCATGGGGCGACAGTTGGCCGAGGGTCTGTTGCAGCAATTGGCAGGTGCCCTGGTATTCCCCGGCCAGCAGGCATACTGGCCAGTCCGAGCCGAACATCAGGCGGTCGGCGCCAAACAGCTCCAGCGCCAGTTCTATGTAGGGACGCAGGGCACGGGCGTTGCGCTGATCGGGCCCGGCTTCGGTGAGCAGGCCAGACAGCTTGCAGCTGACGTGGGGCAGAGCGGCCAGCGGTGCCAGATGTTCGGCCCAGCCGGCCGGGCCGTTGGCGATATCTGGCTTGCCCAGGTGGTCCAGCACCAGGTGATGTTGGGCGTGGCGCTGGCACATGGCTGTTGCGGCGTCGAGGTCGGCGCAGCGGATCAGCACCTCGTAGACGTAGCCTTGTTGTTGCAGGTGCCGCACCCCACGGGAGAATCCTGGATCCGCCATAAAGCGCGCGGGCCTGGGTTCGTCCTGAATCTGATGCCGAAAGCCCTTGAGTCTTGGTGCGTCGCGCCATTGTTCCAAGTGCTGTTCCAGGGCTGGGTCGCACAGGTCGACCCAGCCGACGACACCGAGTATCCACGGGTGCTGGCGCGCCATTTCCAGCAGCGCATCGGTTTCCTGCTCGCCGGCGCGGGCCTGCACGGCAATACAGCCATCCAGGCCGGCAGCGTCGAGCAATGGCCGCAAATCCTGTGGGAGAAAGTCCCGCCGCAGGTCAGCCTCAGCCGCACCGATCCACGGATAATCAGCGGCCCGGTAGCGCCAGAAATGCTGGTGCGCATCGAGCCTCAGGGGTGATGGGGACGACATTATTATTGTGCTCCGTCCATTCAAATTGTGTTTCAGCTCACGGCCGGTGGCGGTATTGCTCCCGGGACGCGGCTTTCATCTGGATCGAAAACCCTGGTGCCGTCGGTGGCAGATAGGCAGCGCCGCGTACCACGCAAGGTTCCTCGAAATGCTCGTGCAGGTGGTCGACATACTCGATCACCCGGCCTTCGTGGGTGCCGGCGATGCACAGGTAATCGATCATCGACAGGTGCTGCACATACTCGCAAAGCCCGACGCCGCCGGCATGGGGGCATACCGGCAGGCCGTATTTGGCCGCCATCAGCATCACCGCCAGTACTTCGTTGACCCCTCCCAGGCGGCAGGCGTCAATCTGCACCACATCGATGGCCTCGCGCATGATCAATTGCTTGAAGATGATCCGGTTCTGGCACATCTCCCCGGTCGCGACCTTGACCGGCGCCACACCCAGGCGAATCTTGCGATGGCCTTCGATGTCGTCGGGGCTGGTGGGTTCTTCGATAAACCATGGCTTGGCAAACGCCAACTCGCGCACCCAGTCGATGGCGGTGTCGACTTCCCACACCTGGTTGGCGTCGATCATCAATTGGCGATCCGGCCCCAGCACTTCGCGGGCGATGCGCACGCGGCGCAGGTCATCCTGCAAGTCGTGGCCGACCTTGAGCTTGACGTGGTTGAACCCGGCATCCACCGCTTCCTGGCACAGCCGGCGCAGCTTTTCGTCACCGTAACCGAGCCAGCCGGCCGAGGTGGTGTAGCAGGGGTAGCCATTGGCTTGCAGGTCGGCCATGCGTTCAGCCTTGCCTTCGGCGCGTTGGCGCAGCAAGGCCAGGGCTTCGCTGGAGGTGATGCAGTCGGTGATGTAGCGGAAGTCGATGCAGCGCACCAGTTGCTCCGGGCTCATGTCGGCCACCAGGCGCCACAAGGGTTTTCCTTCGGCCTTGGCCCACAAATCCCACGCGGCGTTGACGATTGCGCCGGTGGCCAGGTGAATGGCGCCCTTGTCGGGGCCGATCCAGCGCAACTGGCTGTCGCTGGTGACATGGCGCCAGAAGCGGCCCATGTCTTCGGTGATCCATTCCAGGGTCAAGCCCACCAGCAAAGGCTGCATGGCCTGGATCGCCGCGCAGCAAATCTCGTTGCCACGGCCGATGGTAAAGGTCAGGCCGTGGCCTTCAAGGGCCGGGTTGTCGGTCTGCACAATCACATAGGCGGCCGAGTAGTCCGGGTCCGGGTTCATGGCGTCGGAACCGTCCAGGGACTGGGACGTGGGAAAGCGGATATCTTCGACGCGAATCGCGGTAATGGTGGTCATGAACGGCTCCTTGGCTCTTGTCAGGCGTCGACCGTGGTCTGGTTCTGTTCACCCAGGCCTTCGATGCCCAGGCGGATCTTTTGCCCGGGCTTGAGGTAGACCGGCACGGGCTTGATCCCCAGGCCGACACCGGGCGGAGTGCCGGTGGAAATCACATCCCCTGGTTGCAGGCTCATGAACTGGCTGAGGTAGCTGATCAGTTTGGGAATCTGGAAAATCATCGTGCGGGTGTTGCCGTTCTGGTAGCGGTGGCCGTCGACTTCGAGCCAGATCGACAGTTGATGCGGGTCGGCGATTTCATCCCGGCTGACCAGCCACGGGCCCAGCGGGCCAAAGGTGTCGCAGCCTTTGCCCTTGTCCCAGGTGCCGCCGCGTTCCAGTTGGAACTCACGCTCGGAGACGTCGTTGATCACGCAGTAGCCGGCCACGTGCTGCATGGCCTGGCTTTCTTCGATGTAACGGCCGCCCTGGCCGATCACCACACCGAGCTCCACTTCCCAGTCGGTCTTGGTGGAGTGGCGGGGGATTTCGATGTTGTCGTTGGGGCCGACGATGGCGCTGGTCCATTTGTTGAAGATGATCGGTTCGTCGGGTATCGGCGCGCCTGTTTCGGCGGCGTGATCGGCGTAGTTCAGGCCGATGCAGATGAATTTTCCCACTTGGCCGACACAGGCGCCCAAGCGCGGATTGCCGGGTACCAGGGGCAGGCTCGCGGGGTCGAGGTCTTGCAGGCGAGCAAGGTTTTGCGGGAGCAAGGCTTCGCCTGCGACATCACTGATGTGAGCGAACAAGTCGCGCAGACGACCGTCAGCGTCCAGCAGGGCCGGGCGTTCCTGGCCTTTTTCACCGTAGCGCAGCAATTTCATGAGCAATCCTCTTATTGGGAAGTGGGCGGTCAGTTGCTCCAGCCGCCGTCAATGATCTGGGTGGTGCCGGTTGTAAACGCGCTGGCGTCAGAGCCAAGGTACAACGCCAGTTGGGCGATTTCCTGGGGCGTGCCCAGGCGTCCCATCGGTTGGCGCGCGGTGAAGGCGGCGTACACCTCATCCTGCTGGCGGCCTTCACGGCTGGCTTGTTCGATGATGCGTTGCTGCAGCGAAGGGGACTCCACGGTGCCCGGGCAGATGGCGTTGCAGCGAATGCGCTGGGTGACAAAATCGGCGGCGACGGATTTGGTCAGGCCGATGACCGCCGCCTTGCTGGCGCAGTAGGCAAAGCGATTGGGTACGCCCTTGAGGCTGGAGGCCACCGACGACATGTTGATAATCGAGCCGCCGCCGGCCGCCAGCATTCCCGGCAGAAACGCGCGGATCATGCGGTACATGGCGGTAACGTTGAGGTCCAGAGCAAATGCCCAGTCGCTTTCCGGGCATTCGAGGATATTGCCGGCGTGCACCACGCCCGCGCAGTTGAACAGCACATCCAGCGGGCCGATCTCGGCGGCGAGGCGTTGGATGGCGCTGGCGTCGGTGACATCCAGCAACACCGTTTGCGCGCCTGGCAGGTCAGCGAGCGCCTGTTGATTGATGTCGGCTGCAATCACTTCGGCGCCAGCCGCCAGGTAGGCTTCGACGCTGGCGCGGCCAATGCCCTGGGCGGCGGCGGTGATCAGCACGCGTTTACCGGTGAGGTCCATGACAGACTCCCTAGATTGTTATTATTGGCTCAATGGTCAGGCCATTAAGGGCGTAAAACGCCTGCATCTGTGGCATAGCGAACCGTGGTGGGTTTGCTATGATCAGCACACTGGAAACGATCCAATGGTCAGGCCATTGATCCAATTTTTAGCATGGGTCTTCCCGGTCAACAAGCGGCTTTTTCGTCAGTTGACCCCTTTGACCGTGCCATGCATGAATCGAGCTGAGCCTAGATGCCATTTCAAGTGATTGATAACCAACGTCTTTATCGACAGATTGCCGACCAGTTGCGGGCGTTGATCGACAGTGGAGAATTTCCGCCGGGCAGCCGCCTCCCGGCGGAGCGCGAGCTGGCCAAACTGTTGGGCGTGAGTCGCGCCTCCGTGCGTGAGGCAATGATTGCCCTGGAGGTGATCGGCCTGGTGGACGTGCGTGTGGGCAACGGCGTGCTGGTGTGCGAACCGGTGCAACCGACGGTCAGCCAGGAACCGGTGATGGCCCAGGCCACTCGGGATCAATGGAAAGAGTTCGATCCGGAACTCAACCTGCACGTCGACTTCAACGCCGAGATTCCACCGTTTTCCCTGCTCCAGGCCCGTCGCCTGATTGAACCGGAAGCCGCCGCCCTGGCCGCCAAACACGCCACCGAAGAAGAGCTGGCGGGAATCCGCGAAGCCTTCGAGCGTAACGTGCAGGACAACCGCGAAGGCTCCCATACCCACCCGGGCGATCGCCTGTTTCACATCCGCATCGCCCAGGCCTCGGGCAACCCGGCGTATGCGCTGATGATTGCGCACTTGCTCGGGCATCGTTACGGCAGCATGTTCCAGCGGTTGCAGGCGCATTACACCTCGGACGACATGCCGCATCGCTCGGAAGATGAGCACCGCAAGATCCTCGACGCACTGGAGCAACGGGACGTGGAAGGTGCGCGACAGGCCATGCGCAAGCACCTGGAAGAGGTGGTACGAATCTTTATGCGGGCTGCGCAATGACCGTGTTCTATGACGCCCGCGGGAATATCTACGGGGTGGTCAGCCCGAAGTTGCTACGCAGCCAGGGTATTGAGGTGCCTGGTCGTGCCGACTTGGCCGCTGCCACTCGCGAGGGTTGGGCGCTGGCGGCCATTGCCTCTGAATGCGGCTGGGGTGATTTACCGCGCCTGGCAGAGGCCAAGGAGCACCGCTGCGACGGTTTGTTGGTGGGGCCGTTTCAGGCCGAGCCGCCGTTTGACGTGTTGATTGTTAACACGGATGGGTCTTTGGCCGAGCGCAGTGGCAATGGCCTGACGATTTTTGCCCAGTCGTTGACCGACCAGGGATTGATGACGCAAGGCTGTGACCTGCGGGTGCATCACGACAAGCCCGATGCACTGTCTCCGGTGATCACGCGGGTTGAGCCTGCGGTGTACGAACAGGTCCAGGGCTTTTGGCTGGCGCTGGGGCGGCCCGAATTCGGGCCCTCGGCGGTAGGGGCGGTTGGCGTTGGCCTGGTATCGCTTGAGGGGACCGACGTGAGCCATGTCGCGCAACTGGCTGCACTCGACCCCGAGTGGAATCACAGCCGGTTTGTACGTGTGGGCAACCCTCATTGCGTGACGCTGGTGCAGGACGCGTTGGCGTTGCCGGACAACGCGCAGATGCATCGGCCCGCGTTGTTCGATCCGCTGAGGGCAGTCGCTTTTGCGCCGCCTGCCGGGGCGGGTCAGCCCTGTATTTCCGGAGTCAACCTGCAATGGGTCGCGCGGGATTCAGGCAACCGTGTTATCGCACGCGTATTTGAGCGCGGCGAGGGGCCGACGGCGTCTTCCGGGACCAGCGCCAGTGCCGTGGCATGCGCCGCCTGGTCTGTAGGATGGGTGACCGCGGGTGAAGTGGCGGTGGTAATGCCGGGCGGTACGGCACCGGTGCGGTTGCGAGCGGAGGCGGGCGAGTTGCTGAGCGTCAGCCTGTTCGGGACTGCGCGGCTGCAATCGCTTTGAAGTAAGGAGTGGCTGGCGTATTTGTTTTTGTCAGCCGTTTCCTTATAAGTAAGTGTCGTGGGTGAATAGCCGTGTAAGAGTATTCCTGTTAGCGAATACTGGCTGTTTAACTACATTTCTGTAATTGATAAAAGACCCTTCCAGTATCGATGTACGAATCTTCTCTTTTATTTTGAAGCGGCCGAATGTCGCCTGAAATCGCTAGTATTCCTGGGGTTCAGGCACTTTTTATCGGCTTCGAATTGAGTGGCTCTATCTTCGTTTTACGCGGGGAGTTATTTCAGTTCTACAATGAATGGCGGGTAACAACGGATGTTCGATACGCTTGTTTCGTCACGCTTTAAACTGATTGTTGCAGGCATAAACCAGACGTTTCAGGTGCTGGCTTTTAAAGGCAGCGAAACGATTGATCAACCTTTTTTCATTGAAGTGCAGTGGGTCAGTGAAAACCCCAGCCTGGATCTTGAGGCGCTGCTTCACCAACCGGCCTATCTGGATTTTGGTGAGGCGGGGGAAGGCCTTCACGGGCAAATCCATGCCATCGGCCGGGAAGACCCTGGCCGGCGACTGACCTGCTATCACCTCACGCTTGCGCCACGCCTTGCGCATCTGGCCCATCGTTGCGACCAGCGGATTTTCCAGCAGCGCAGCGTGCCGCAAATCATCATGGCGGTGCTGGAGCAGCACGGCATGCTTGCAGATGCCTATGCCTTTGAACTGGGTCCGGTGGTGTACCCGCCACGCAGGTTCTGTGTGCAATACGCAGAAACCGATCTGCATTTTATCCAGCGTTTGTGCGAAGAAGAGGGCATCCATTATCACTTTCGCCACAGTACGGAGGCCCACGTGCTGGTGTTTGGCGATGACCAGACGGTGTTTCGACGTTTGCCGGCGCAGTACTACTGTGCGGCCGCTGACCCTGCTGCCGACGCACGGGTGATCCAGCGTTTTGATGTGCGCCTGGCCACACGCAGTGCTCAGGTTGTGCGGCGTGACTACGACTTTGAACACCCGTCGCTGCGGCTGCAGGAGCAGGCCGGCGCTTTCCCGGCGCTTGAGGACTATCAATACCCTGCGGGATTCACCGGCCATCTGCGCGGCTCGCAGTTGGCCCGGCGTGGCCTGGAGCGTCATCAGCGAAACCGTCACCGGGCGTTGGGCCGCAGTGATCAGCCGGCCTTGCACAGCGGGCATTTCCTGGCGCTGCGGGGCCACCCGGACCTGTCTTGCAATGACTTGTGGTTGATCACCAGTGTGCGTCACGAAGGCTATCAACCGCAGGTGCTGGAGGAGGCCGTGGTGGATGGCGAAGCGTTCCAGGGCTATCGCAATCGATTTACCGCAACGCCCTGGCGCGCGATTCACCGCCCACCGCTCAAGCATCCCAAACCGCGCATCAGCGGCAGCCAGACCGCCACGGTCACCGGCCCGGTGGGTGAGGACATACATTGCGACGCCCACGGGCGGGTGAAAATCCGCTTTCACTGGGACCGGCTCGACAAGAGCGACGACAAGAGCAGCTGCTGGGTGCGGGTGGCGTCCGGTTGGGCGGGTGAGCGCTTTGGCGCGGTGATGATTCCGCGTGTGGGCATGGAAGTATTGGTCACCTTCCTGGAAGGTGATCCGGACCGACCCGTGATCAATGGTTGCTTGCCTAACGCTCTGCAAACGCCGGCTTACCCCTTGCCACAACACAAGACCCGCAGTGTTTTGCGTAGCCGCAGCACGCCGGGTGGCACGGGGGCCAACGAACTGCACCTTGAGGACCGTACCGGTCAGGAACTCATCTACCTGCGCGCCCAACGCGACCTGGAGCAGCAGGTCGGCCACGACAGCCGGCTGGATGTCGTGGGCGAACGTCGGGAAACCATCCACGGCTTGAGTACGACCACCCTGGGAGACGAGGAACACCGCAGCATCGCCGGCGACCGCAAGGTTCGGCTTGGGGCTGATGATCACTTGCACGTGCAGGGCAACAGCCAGACGCATGTCGGCCAGACCCTGGTGATCGAAGCAGGGCAACAGGTCCATCTCAAAGCGGGCGCCAACCTGGTGATCGATGCCGGTGCGCAGTTGAGCTTCAAGGCGGGTGGTGAGCATTTGCTGATTCAGGCCGGAGGGATTTTCAGCAGTCGACCGATCACGTTGGGCGGTGTGCCTGCTGGGACCCGTACAGCAAGTCCGGTTGGGCCGGGTGACGTGACCGCCTCGCCCGCATTTTTAGCGGAGGGGCCAAAGGTTTCGGTTACCCAAGGCGCAATCATGGAGCTGGCCAGACGATTGGATGCGGACTTCTGTCCGGTGTGCGAGCGCTGCCGCGAAGGTTTGTGCGAATCCACGGGGAGGGCGGCTTGATGGAGATCTCGCCTGGCCAGTGGATGGCTCAACAGCAGCAGGCGGGGCGTCGCCTGTGCCTGGTTCTACAGGATGAAAACGACGCACGCGGGGCACTGCTGGCGACACGCTCGGTGGCTGAGTATCGCAGCCTCTACGTTGAAACCGTCGCATCGGAAATGGCGGCGGATGGGCCGATGCTCCTGGTGCTCGACCATGTCAACGAACCCGGGCTGGTGAGCTTATTGCAAAACCCTCAGCGTAATTGGGGCTGGTTGGGCAGCTTGCCTGATGATGACTTATCGGGTGTTACCCGGCATTGGCGCGACAGGTTGGTGGTGGGGGCGGCGGCCAGCCAGGCGCTGTACCGCTTCCACGATAACCGCACCTTGGCGCGGGCCTTGGTTCACCTGCCTGCTCAGGACTGGCCTGTTTTTCTCGGGCCGCTGATCAGCGTGTGCTACTGGCAGGGCGAGCGTTGGTGCTGTGTCGATAACCCGGCTCCGGGGGTGTATCCGGTACCCGATCCTGCGCCGTGGCTAGAGGTGCCTAACCCGCAGGCGGGAGCGATTCTGCAGGCCAATATCCTGCGTTATCTGTTGGCTGAGTACAGTGAGGCGCTCAGTCAACTGGCTGAATTTCAGGACCCGAGAATCTGGCTGGAACAGGTGCTGGAGCAAGCCCGGGCCTGGCAATGGGAGAGGCCGGAACAGCTGGAATTTTTGGTAGTGCGGCGGTTGGTGGAAGCCACTGGGGACGTACTTATCCGATGGCAGCCGATGCGGGGGGAAGTGGCGAAGGACCATTTTCAGCGGGTGGTTGAAGAATGGCGTCGGGTGGAGCGGGAGCAGCAGGATGCATAGGGGATTTATGTTGAGCGTGTGTCGAGGGGTATTCGTTTGCAGCGTGCTGGCTGCTTCCGGTTGTGCGATGAAACCAGTGGATAGTTTCACCCTGGAAGTCGACTTGCCGGCGAATTTTCGCTTCAAGAGTGATGCAGCTTATCGACCGGCAACGGGTGAGATCTGCACCTTACCCAAGCGCCGGGGCAAGCGGCCGGAGGACAAGGTTTTTGACACGATGGGCAAGCCGGTGGCTCATCGGGTGAGCTTTGAAGTGCCACTGACGGAGACGGTGGATGGGTGTCCGTTAGTGTTGCGCAGCATTACGTTTGATATGTACGCGAAGTGGGGAGAGCGGTCGGCGGATGTTGGGGGGGATTTCGCGTTCATCAGCGTGTTGGATCGGTTGGAAGACGGTATGGCCGGGATGCCTGAGTTGGGTGTTCAGGAGTTGCGAGGGCGGTGTCAGTGGTTTTTCAGGACAGTCGGGCCGCTGCATGCGATCAGGAAAATCCTCATGTGCAACTCGTCGGATGCTCTTGGGCAACCGAGTAAATCGCGAGCAGGAGGCTTTGTACAAAGGAATCAGCTGGAGGGGAAAACACTGAGAGTGGTGCTGGAAGTCACTGAGGAGGAACTACCCGCGGTAGACGACAATTGGGTGGCTGTTCCGGGAGGCTGGAAACGCTGTATGGGCGAAAACCTGGGCGACGTATTTGCTTATTGCCGTGGGAATTCTACTGATTTCAAACCCATCAAAATGCCGGATGGACGCGTATGCAATGTTTATCCAACGTGTAAAGAGTAGGGGCTAAATCATGAAACAGGATGCATGGAAGCAACCGTATTTTAGCGACAACGCACCTGCTTGTTCATTGCGAGGGCATTGGGCAAGCTTTTGCTTAGTAGATGAGTACGGGGACGGAAAGGCATATGGCGGTCTGCCTTACACATTTTATGATAGCGCTGGGCGCGAGTATTCCGGTCGCTTGGATGGCGAGGGCTTCGCCAAGCGAGATGATTTTTACTGTGGTCCGGTCGTTGTTAAGTTAGATGAGCGCTACTCTGGTTTGGAAAAAGCATACACCGAGCTGATGACGCGTCTGGCTTATAAGCTGCCCGTCACCGAGCTCCAGGTTCGTGCAGAACAAACCCGTTTTTTCCGCCCCGACGGTCAACGTGTTGAACGAAGTCTTACGAATACCCAGGCGGAGCACTTCTATCAGGTCGAAGTACGTGACCTGGTCCGACACGCTGCTCACTTGCCCCCCGTGGCATCCCGTACTCATCAGCCCCCGCGACATGCATTAAAAATGATCGCTGACCTGGGATTCGGGCCACCCCAGTCCCCGCTGGTTGGCGTCGTTTTATTTCCCAACCGGCACACAGTGCTTGAGGTTCGCCCGCTGCGGGCACTGCGCCCTATGCTGTCTACCGAAGACCAGTTCTGTGCCTTGAACCTCTATCAGTTGGCACTGATGTCCACGTTAAGCTATTGCGATTTTGGTCAAGAACCACCAGCTAAACCCGTCGACCAAGTCTGCTTTCCACGGGATCCCAGCGTTGGTCATTTCTTTGCCGACAGACTGTCGGGCTATCAGGAACCGTGGAAGGTCGATGCTGAGCAAGTACAACACTTTTATCCGTTATGTGAAGACGTGCCTTATTCCCGGCGTTTCGAAATTTTGCCCTTCGACCCTGAGTTGTATCAGCAAAATCGCAGTGAGTTAGGGGCTGAACAGGAACACCCTGCACGCCTGCACTTTTTCGACGACGAACAGCATGGCACTGACACCCAAGCATTTATCAGCCATCACGATGAAGTGATCCTTATTTCTATAAGGGGCACGGCCAGCGGAGTCGACATACTGCGGGATGCGAATGCCCATCAGGTGGCGTTTGTTGATGGTGTCGGCAAGGCTCATGAAGGCTTTTATCAGGCTTATCAAGCCATGCATGATTTTGTTCGGCGTTACCTGGATCAATTCTATACCGGGCAGCGCATTGTGATTTGTGGACACAGCCTCGGCGGTGCGATTGCCTTGTTGCTGGCGGAGGGGCTACGTCGAACAAATGATGTCCGCTACAACATCCTTCTCTACACCTACGGCGCGCCCCGAGCTGGCGACTCCGAATTCACCGACGGGGCCTCGGCTCTGGTGCATCACCGCATAGTCAACCACAACGACCCTGTCCCGAGTGTCCCTGCACCCTGGATGAACACCACCGCCAAAATCTGGATACCTGGCGCCGTGGTGCTGTTCAGCAACCCTGCACCCGGGGGCCTGCTGTTTGCCTTGGGCCTGGTACGCCTGACCAGCAACCCTTACCAGCACCACGGCGCGCAGCAGCACTTCATGCCGATCCTGCTACCGGACGGTACCCAGTCCTCCGTCTTGTGGACCCCCGGCTGTGAATCCATTGAGGACGCAGCTTGCAAGCGCGCATTGCGGCTCAATGGCGATATGCCGGATCGCGCCAACCTGATCAAACAGCTTGTTCAGAATGGTCATCACTCCATGGTCGTCGGCTACATCCCCGCTGCTTGGGCCACGTTGCGCCGTTGGCAGCAAACCCTCGATACCCATGGCACCCTCGTGACTTCCCGTGAATTTGAACTGATCGACAAAGCCCTGTTCACCATGCAGCACCAGTTGCGGGAGCAGCGAAAAAAACTGGATCTGCACCGTCCAGCCAACCAGCGTGGCTACGAACACCACGAGCCCTTGAGTCAGGAAATCGATCGGCTGAAAGACAGTCGCGACCGTTTGGAAACCCTCCGCTGGCGCCGCCTCCAGGCCCGCGACGTCTACGGCAGCCACGCCTCATCCCCAACCCTGCAAACCAGCCTGAAACGCTGGTTCACCCACCCGAAAAACCGCGAACTCAACCAGGTGGCGAGTATCCCGCCACCACCGGATGACGGCTGGGGAAAGCCGCAGACCCTTGATATCGACTCAATCACGTGAGCCTACAAAAACTCCACCTGCGCAGGCCGGCGCTTCATCAGTACCTTGCCTCCCCGAATCGAATACAACGGCAATCCCTGGCTGCGAATCACTTCATAGTCGCTGTCCGCCGACAGGATCAACAGGTTCGCCGGACGTCCCGGTTCCAGGCCGTAACGATCCCCCAGGGCCATGGCCTTGGCGCTGTTGTCGGTGACCAGGTCCAGTGCGCTTTGCAGGTTGCGATAGCCAAGCATGTGGCAGATATGCAACCCGGCTTCCAGCACCCGCAGGATGTTGCCGTTACCCAGGGGGTACCAAGGGTCGACGATGGAGTCCTGGCCGAAGCACACGTTCATGCCGGCCTCCAGCAGTTCGTTCACCCGGGTCACGCCCCGGCGTTTCGGGAAAGTGTCGAAGCGGCCCTGCAAGTGAATGCTTTCGGTGGGGCAGGAGACAAAGCTGATGCCCGAATGCCCCAGCAGGCGGAAGAGTTTGGCGCAGTAGGCATTGTCGTAAGAGCCCATGGCCGTGGTGTGGCTGGCGGTCACGCGGGCACCCATGTCGCGGCTGCGGGCTTCTTCGGCCAGCACTTCGAGAAAGCGCGAATGGGGGTCGTCGGTTTCATCGCAGTGCACGTCCACCAGGCAACCGGTGCGCTCGGCCAGGTTCATCAGGAATTTCACCGAACTCACCCCTTGGTCGCGGGTGTATTCAAAGTGCGGGATACCGCCGATCACGTCGGCGCCCAAACGGATGGCTTCTTCCATCAGCTCGCGGCCATTGCGGTAGGACTCGATGCCTTCCTGGGGAAACGCGACGATTTGCAGGTCGATCAGGTGGGTGCTTTCCTCGCGCACTTCGAGCATGGCCTTGAGCGCGGTGAGGTCCGGGTCGGTGACGTCGACATGGGTGCGCACGTGCTGGATGCCATGGGCCGCCAGGGTCTGGATGGTTTTTCTGGCGCGGGTCTTGGTGTCTTCCAGGGTGATGGTGGCCTTGCGTTCGCCCCAGCACTCGATGCCTTCAAACAGTGTGCCGCTCATGTTCCAGCGCGGTTCGCCGGCTGTCAGGGTGGCGTCGAGGTGAATGTGTGGTTCAACGAAGGGCGGCACCACCAGGTTGCCGGCGGCATCCAGATCGTCGGGCCCCGCTACGGGGGCGGTGGCTTGTGGGGTGATGCTGGCGATCCGGCCGTGTTCCAGGTGCAGATCATGCAGGCCTTCACGGTTGCGCAGGCGGGCGTTGATGATGTGCATGGGCAAGTTCCTCTTGGCAAAAAACAATCAGGCAGACAGCCGCCAGATCATCAGCGCAATGCCGATGTCCAGGCGATCATAAGAATTATCCAGCGTCAGCCCGCACAGGGCTTCGATGCGCTGGACGCGGTGCGTCAGGGTGTTGCGGTGAACCGCCAGTCGCTGGGCGGCGGCCACAAGGTTACCATTCTCGTGGAACCAGGCCTCCAGGGTTGGCATCAGGCTTGGGCCATGGTGCTGGTCGTGGCGCAACAGCGGCCCGAGGCGTTCGTTCAGAAACTGGTCGAGCAGGGCGCGATCACGTACGCCGCTGAGCAACTTGAGCACACCCAGCTCATCGTAGACACACAGCCCGGCGCGCTCACTGAACCGTCGCGCAGCCGCCAGTGCCTGGCGCGCTTCATCCACGGCCTGGGCCAGGCGAGCGGGCGGGTGCGCGGCTGCACTCAGGCCGACAAACAGTTTCAACGGTGCCAGGCGCAGGTTCAGCGCTTTCAACCAGCCCGCCAACAACTGGCGGTTGGCCAATGCCGCACTCGCGTCCATCGCGGGCATCAGCATTGTCCACTGTCCGGCACGCCCCAGCACGGGCAAACGCGACGGATGCTGTGCAGAAAACTGGCGCAAGCGACGGGTAATCCCATCGTGTTGCCGCGCAAGCTGCGCCTCGACCACCGGCGCCTCACCTTGGGCAAACAATGCATCGCTGCCGTCCAGTTGCAGCTGGACAAGCTGCCACTGCCCGGCCAACGGCATGCCCAGCTGTGCGGCACGGTGCAGCAGCAAATCCAGGGATTGATAATCACCGGCCAGCAGGCGTTCCAATACATCATGCCGCGAACGCCCCAGCTGTTGCGACTGGATCAACGCCGAGCCGATGGCCTGGGTCACCAGCACCATCTTCAGCGAGTACGGCTGCTCGATCAGCGGCATACCCGCCTCTTGCGCGGCTTCCAGCAAACGTTGGGGAATTGCCTGGATATAGTCCGGCCCCGTGAGGATCACCAGGCCGGCGACCTGGCGTTGACAGGCTTCGTCCAGCAACACCAGCAGGTTGGCCTCATCCCGTGGGTGATTGATGCCGGTGACGAACACCAGTTCGCCGCCCAACACCCATTCGGCGATGCCGCTGTTTTCTGCGACGTAGGGCCAACGCACCGCGTTTTCGAGGCCGGCTTCCCCGGCCCGCAGGCACATCGACTCCAGCCCGGGCAAGGCCAGCACATCGGCGATGGTCAGGCTCATGCCCGCACGTCAGCCAAGGGGGCCCGTACCCGTAGCACGCTGGTCAATACGATGTAGGTCAGTGACGCAGCCACAATCCCCACCAACGGCGCCACCCACGGGGAGTGAAAGGCCAGCACCGTGCCCACGGCGTAGGCGATCAGCCCAGGCCAGTTGAATGCCGGCAGGCGCGTCTCGGCCAGGCGCGGGTAGTGGCCGCGATAGCGATAGAAGAAGTCTGCCATGATCACCCCGCCAATCGGCGGAATCACCGTGCCCAGCAGGATCAGGTAGGGCACGAGCATGTCGTACATGCCCAGCAATGCCAGCAGCGTACCGATCACCGCGCCGGCCAGGGTCACCGTTTTGCGGCGTTTGGTGCGCAGCAGGTTGCAGCCGGCGACGGCGAAGTTATAGATGGTGTTGTCCTGGGTGCTCCAGATGTTCAGGAGCAGCATGGCCATGGCGGCCATGGCAAAACCTTGCAGCAGCAACACTTCGACTACGTCCGGTTGCTGGTAGACGATGGCGCCGTAGGCCCCGATCAGTACCATCAGGCCGTTGCCGATAAAGAAGCCGATCAGGCTGGCCAGCACCGCGACCTTGGCCGAGCGTGAGAACCGCGTCCAGTTGGTGGCCTGGGTCGCGCCGCTGACAAAGGTGCCAAACACCAGGGTGATGGCGGTGGACAGATCCAGCTCACCGGTCGGCACCACCGCCAGCAGTCCATCGAGCCCGCCGACCTTGACGGTGGCCACCCACATCGACAGAAACAGCAAAATGCCCATGGCCGGCACGGCGATGTAGGACAGAATCTCCAGCCCGCGATACCCCACGTAGGCCGTCGCGCAGAACACCATGCCGAACAGCACCATCAACCCCAGGACGCTGCCTTGGCTCAACTCGAAGTACTTGCCCAGCACCACCGCTGCGGTGGCCGTGCCCCAGGCGTACCAGCCGATCTGGGTGAAGCCGAGGATCAAGTCGCTCAGCTTGCTGCCCACTTCGCCAAAGCAGAAGCGCCCCATCAGAACTGAATTCAAACCGCTCTTGAACGCGATGTAACCCAGCCCTGCGGCGTAGATACCCAACAACAGGTTACCCAGGGCCACGACGCCGAGCATTTGGGTGAAGCTGAAGGCCACTCCCAATTTGCCGCCGGCGAACATGGTGGCGGTAAAAAAGGTAAAGCCCAGCAGCACCATGGCGGTGGAGGCCAGGCCTTTGCGGGCATGCATGGGCACCTCGCTGAGAGGGTAGTCATTGCCCGGTTCGTTCTGCGTCATATGCCTTTCTCCCTGAATGAGTGACGCAGGCCTATTGCACCCGTCGTGCCAACTGCCAGGCAGTGACGGGCGCACGGTCAGCACTGTGCAGGTTGCACAGTATTTATAGCCAAACAGGGAGAACGCGCAGGCGGGATTGGTCTTTCTGCCCAATCAGGCGCGAAAGCGGTGCAGGGGTGATACAAATTGGATCACCCGTTATTCAATCGAAGAGGGTGTAGGGGGTCTCGCCGCGATGAAACGCAAAGGCGGCCTCAAGGTCGCTTTCAATGGTGCGGCCACGGGAGAGTGGCGGCAGGTCATCGAGCCTGAAGAAGCCGACTTCCGTGGTTTCGAAACCGGCTGCCGGCGCCACGTGATCAACCCGCTCGCACAGAAAATAGAGTTTGTAGAAGTCCCGGATATCGGGACGGTACAAACCTTTGGCTTTGTGGGTGACGCTGTACAGCGCCCGCGCGGTGACCGTCAGCCCGGCCTCTTCGCGGATTTCCTTGATGATGTTTTCAGCCGCCGACAGACCAATGTCCGCATAGCCCCCGGGCAACGCCCAGCAACCATCCGTCAACTCACGCACCAACAGGATCCGGTCACCGTCAATCACCGCACCCCGTACATCAATCATTGGTGTCGAATAGCGCTTGGCAAAGTCCGGCACCAGCCCGGTGATACGCTCCAGCGGCACGTCGCCCAACTGCGCCAGCATGCTGTGGGCGATCTGGGCGATTTCCTCAAGGCGCTCGCGCTCGAAGTCATCGGTGCAGAAGTGCAGCCCCGTGGAGGCCAATGCTTGCAGGCGCTTGGCCTGGGCCAGCCAGGTGTTTTCCATGGGAGCTCCTTCAGTCAGAGGCGGTGAGGTCTTTTTGCATGTAAACCCGACGCAGGCCGTTTTCTTCGGCGCGGTGGGTTTCCACATAGCCTTTGCGGGTGTACAGCACGATGTTTTCAGTCATCGCTTCATTGGTATAGAGGCGGATGGCACCTTGCCTGGCCTGGCGTTCCGTGAATTCCAGCAATAGGCGCCCGTAACCCAGACCCTGGGCGTCGGGATCGACGGCGAGGTTATCCAGCAGCAGGTACTCGTCGTTATGGATCAGTACGACAAAGCCGTGCACCTGGCCCGCATTTTCCAACACGTGCACCCGTGCAGCAGCGACCTGTTGGCGATAATCATCCAGCATCGGCCCCGGCTTGCGCCCGATGCGTTCGATATAAGGGGAGTAGGCGGCGTGGACGATGGCCTCGATGGCGGCGATATCGTCAACGGTGGCGGGGCGGATAAGGGGTGGCATCGCTGTGGGCCTCCAGAAATCACTTGTGGCGAGGGCACAAGCCCCCTCGCCACAGTGGTTTTTCTACATCACCGGCTCATTCGCCGCGATAAATGCAGCCACTGGTGCAGGTCTCATGGATGCGAATCGCGCTGAGTTCCGGCAACAACGGTTTCAATTCATTCCAGATCCACTTGGCCAGCACTTCGCTGGTCGGGTTCTCAAGACCAGGGATGTCGTTGAGGTAGTTGTGGTCGAGGCGTTCGTAGAGCGGCTTGAAAATCGCCTTGATCTCCGAGAAGTCACGGATCCAGCCGGTATGCGGGTCGAGGTCGCCGCTGAGGTGGATCGCCACCTTGAACGAATGGCCATGCAGGCGCCCGCACTTGTGGCCTTCGGGCACGTGGGGCAGGCGGTGGGCGGATTCGAATGTAAATTCCTTGAAGATTTCCACAGTATTTTTCAGCTCGGTCAGGTGTCTGGCAGGCGGCGAGTTTAACAGCTTGATCCCTCGCCGCGCATACCGCTTGATCAGAGAGCCAGCAGGCGTTCGCCCAATTGCCCGTTATCCGCCAGCTGCAGGAATTCATCCCCCAGCCGCTGGCTTTCGCTCATTGCGGTTTGCCAGTACTTGTTGCGGCCCGGGTCATCGCCCATGAAGCGCTTGAAGTCACTCCGGTCTGGCAGTTTGCCGTGGGGCAGGCGGGCCAGGTATTCCTTCGACGGCGCCAGCAGCAGTACATCCTGCAGGCCCTGTTGATTGGCACGGCGCCACGGCAAGCCTTTGTCGAACCAGCCGGGGATGACCCGGTCGGTGAAGTGCGGGTACAGCACAATGTCATCGCCGTGATAGGGCAGGTCGAGGTGGTAGTCCAGCAGGCCGCCATCGCGGTAAGTGCCTGCACCGGCGCCCGGCAGGTCACGCACGCCTTGCATCACCATGGGGATCGAGCCGGACGCCAGCAGCGCCTGGCGCAGGTTGCCCAGTTCCAGATTGAGGAAGCGCGAGGGGAAATCCTTGAGGGCATGCAGCGGTGGCGCCTGGCGTGGGTCGTGGACGATCAGCCGTTCGAAGTGCCGGGACAATCGCGCGCGGCCCCGCAGGTTGTCGGCGATCACCGAGGACAGTCCCAAACCAAGACGGCCGCGATGATCGTCGGCGAGCAGGCCGTGGCTTTTGACCACCATGATGTTCAGCCGATAGTTCGGGTTGTCGAGCACGCGGGCATCGCGGCCGGCCAGCAGGTCATCGAGCATGCGCACGCAGCTCTGGCTGACTTCGGCCATCGTCACGCCTTTGGCGAAAGTTTGTTCGTTGTACAGCCGGCCCAGGTCGAGCAGGCCTTGCACCGGGTCGGGCAGGCAGGCACTGGCAAACCGCCAGGAGCCGATCGAGGCGCCGATCAGTGCGCGTTCCCGGGGCGCGCGGGGCAGCCAGTCACCGAACAGCGCCAAGTCCAGGCCCTGGATGCCCAGGGCTTTTGGGCCACCCGCGGCGCCGGGAAGGATGCCCACGTCCGCAGGCGCAAGCCCCTGCTCGCGAATGCGTGCGAAAGCGCGTTTACCGGCCTTGAGGGTCAAGGCGGGGAACTTCATATGGATAGCAGTCATACCGGTCTCATCGACAGCGAGCAGGGCAGTATAGAAAATCTTGCCCGGTTGCAGGCAAAGGTCTCGCAGAGAAATGCCATGGTGGCAATTCAGTTTCAGTTAAGTTGGATCCAGTACGGTGAGCCCCGTAGGCAAAATATCCTGAAACGGAGACTCACCATGAAAACCCTCACAGCCTTGATCGCCAGCAGTATCATCGCCCTCACCGCAGGCGTCGCCCAGGCTCGCGACCTGGGGCCGGACGAGGCACTGAAGTTGCGTGACGCTGGTACCATTGTGTCTTTCGAGAAGCTCAATGCCATTGCACTGGCCAAACATCCCGGCGCCACCGTGCATGAAACCGAGCTTGAAGAGGAATACGGCAAGTACCTGTATCAGGTTGAACTGCGCGACGCCCAGGGCGTTGAGTGGGACCTGGAATTGGACGCTGTCACCGGGGCCGTCCTCAAGGATCATCAGGATACGTAATGAAGGTAAATCTACGCACCAGCGTTCAAGTGGCGCTGGTGCTCCTGGCATTTTGCTCAAGCCTGGCCGCTCGGGACCTGGGCCAGGACGAAGCGTTGCGCCTGCGCCAGAAGGGCGTGATCGCGCCGCTCGAGCACCTGCTGGGGCCCGCGTTCGAGCGTTACCCGGGCGCCAAGTTGCTCGACGCCGAGCTTGAAGAGCACAAGGATCGTCCTGTGCGCTATATCTATGAAATCGAACTGTTGACGGTGGAAGGCGTGGTGCGCGAGATCGAACTCGACGCCAACACCGGCCAGCTGCTCAAAGACAAGGAAGACGACTGATGCGCCTGCTCCTGGTGGAAGACCACGTACCCCTGGCCGATGAGCTGATGGCCGGGCTCAATCGCCAGGGGTATGCCGTGGACTGGCTGGCGGACGGGCGCGATGCGGTGTATCAGGGGCGCAGCGAACCCTATGACCTGATCATTCTCGACCTCGGGCTGCCGGGGTTGCCCGGGCTTGAGGTGTTGACGCAATGGCGTGCCGCTGGCCTGGCCACGCCGGTGCTGATCCTCACGGCCCGCGACTCCTGGGCCGAGCGCATCGAAGGGCTCAAGGCCGGGGCCGACGATTACCTGAGCAAACCGTTTCATCCCGAAGAGCTGCACCTGCGTATCCAGGCCTTGCTGCGCCGTTCCCATGGCCAGGCCAATCAGCCCACCTTGCAGGCCGCCGGCTTGCACCTGGATGAAGGGCGCCAGTGCGTGATGCGTGACGGCGAGGAGATCCAGCTGACCGCCGCCGAGTTTCGGTTGTTGCGTTACTTCATGCTGCGCCCCGAGCAAATCCTTTCAAAAAGCCACTTGGCCGAACACTTGTACGACGGCGAGACCGAGCGTGATTCCAATGTGCTGGAAGTCCACGTCAATCACCTGCGCCGCAAGTTGGGCCGCAGTGTGATCGAGACCCGGCGCGGCCAGGGTTACCGGTTTGGCGCCAGCCCGGCATGAGGTCGATCCAGCGGCGCCTGAGCCTGGGATTGATCAGCGTGATGGTGATCGTCGGCCTGGTGTTGGCGCAGACCAGCCTGTGGCTGTTTGAAGTGGGCCTGCAACGGTACCTGGAATCCGGCTTGCGCAACGACAGCGAGAACCTGCTGGTGGCGCTGGTGCGCGGGCCCACAGGGGTTCAACTGGATGAGCAGCGGCTGTCACCGGCCTATCAGCGGCCGTTTTCCGGGCACTATTTCCGGATCGACTTTGGTGACACTCACTGGCGTTCGCGCTCGTTATGGGACCAGGAACTGCCGCAACTGCCCCAGGCCGGGCTCAAGGGCAACCTGCAATTGGGCCCGGAAGGCCAGCAACTGCTGGTGTTGCGTTCCGACTACAAGCGCTTCGGCCAATCGATTTCCATCAGCGTGGCCCAGGACTACACCCCGGTCAGGGAAAGCTTTCGCCTCATGCGCCAGATTGGCCTGGTGCTCGGGCTGGCAGCGCTGTTGCTGATCCTGATTCTGCAACGCGTCACCGTGCGCCGCGCGTTACGCCCGCTGGAGACCGCGCGCAACCAGATCGCCCAACTGCAACAAGGCCAGCGCTCGCAACTGGACACCCAGGTACCGGTGGAACTGGAACCGCTGGTGGCGCAGATCAACCATTTGCTGGCCCACACCGAAGACAGCCTCAAACGCTCACGCAACGCCCTGGGCAACCTCGGCCATGCCTTGAAAACCCCGTTGGCGGTATTGCTGAGTGTGGCGTCCAGCGAGCAGCTCAAGGATCATCCACAGCTCAGCAAGCTGCTGCGCGAACAGTTGGAGCAGGTGCAGCAACGACTTAACCGCGAACTCAATCGTGCCCGTTTGGCCGGCGAGACGCTGCCCGGTGCCTTGTTTGACTGCGATGGAGAATTGCCGGGGTTGCTGGCGACCTTGAACATGATCCATGGCGAGCATCTGGATTTGAGTTACCGCGCACGCCCAGGCTTGCAGTTGCCGTGGGACCGCGAGGACTTGCTGGAACTGTTGGGCAACCTGCTGGACAACGCCTGCAAATGGGCGGATGCCGAGATTGTGTTGAGCATCAGCGAAACCCCGGAAGGCTTTCAGTTGGCCGTGGAGGATGACGGGCCGGGAATTCCCGAAAGCCAGCGTGACCAAGTGTTCAGCCGTGGCACCCGGCTGGATGAGCAGACTGACGGCCATGGCTTGGGGCTGGGGATCGTGCGGGATATTGTCGACGTGTGGGGCGGGGTGCTGCTGTTGCAGGAAAGCGAGCTGGGCGGGCTGAAGGTAGTAATCGATCTGCCACGCCGCCACTAAACGGGAGGTCAAGGAACGGGTTCCTTCACCTCCGGCGTATCATCAAACCCTGAACTGATCCATCAGGCCCTGCTGCTGGTTCGCCAGGCTGTTCAACGCCTGACTGACCCGCGCCGACTCATTCGCCTGCTCGGACAACGACTCCGTCACATCCCGGATCGTCGCCACATTGTTGTTGATCTCCTCGGCCACCGCGCTTTGCTCTTCGGCGGCGCTGGCGATCTGCAGGTTCATGTCGCTGATCACCGTCACCGCATCGCCGATCTGGCGCAGAGCGGTCACCGCCTGGCCCACCTGTTCGACGCTGCCCTGGGCCTGTCGGTGGCTGTTGCTCATGGAACCGACCACGTCCTGGGTGCCGCTTTGCAATTGTTCGATCACCAGGCGGGTTTCCTCCACCGACTCCTGGGTACGCCGTGCCAGGTTGCGCACTTCGTCGGCGACCACCGCAAAACCGCGCCCGGCCTCACCGGCGCGGGCGGCTTCGATGGCGGCGTTCAACGCCAGCAGGTTGGTCTGCTCGGCAATCGCACGAATCACTTCCAGCACCGATCCGATCTTCTCGCTATTGGCCGCCAACCCTTCAACCTGGGTCATCGCGGTGCTCATATCGGCCGCCAGATGACCGATGCTGGTGGTGGTGCGGTCGATCACGGTCAAGCCTTCGCGGGTGGCCTGATCGGCATCGCGGGCGGCTTGGGCCGCTTGGGCTGCACTGCGGGCGACGTCCTGGGCGGTGGCGCTCATTTCGTGGGAGGCGGTGGCTACCTGGTCGACCTGCCGGTATTGCTGCTCCATGCCGGCGCTGGTTTCGGTGGCAATGGCGGCCGACTGGTCGGCGGTGCCGCGGGCGTCCTGCACCGAGCGTTTGACCTGGGCAATGATCGGTTGCAGCTTGTCGAGGAAACGGTTGAACCAGCCCGCCAACTCACCGAGTTCGTCGTGCTTGTCGTAGGCCAGCCGGCGGGTCAGGTCGCCTTCGCCGCTGGCAATGTCTTCCAGCATGCGTGCTACGCCGAGGATCGGACGCGTCACGCTGCGGGCCATCAGCCACACCAGCAACAGGCCAACGATCGCGGCCAACAGGCCCAGGCTCAGTTCCAGCAGGGTGCCCTTGGCGTTGTCGGCGTCCAGTTTGACCTTCAGGGCTTCGGCCGGCGCGACCAGGACTTTTTCCGGCACATCCAGCAGAACGCCCCACGGTTTGCCGTCAGGGATTGGCTGGAACGGTGCCAGCACCTTGAGTTGACGGTCGGTGCGCACACTGCGGGTCTGGGTGCTGCTCGCCAGCGAACTGATCAACTGCGCGCCGTTGGCAGTGTCGACGGTGTCCAGGCGCTGGCTGAGTTTGCCGGCGTCCGGACTGTAGCCGGCCAGCAGGCCCACCGGGCTGATGATGCTGACGCTGGTCTGACCGTCGTAGAGTTTCTGGCTGGCGCCCTGGCTGACCGCCTGCAGGCTGTTGAGGTTGATGTCCACCGACAGCGACGCGATGACTTTGCCGTTGACCATCAGCGGGAACACGATGCTGGTCATCAGCACCTTTTGCCCGTCGATGACATAGAAGTACGGCTCGATCACGCAGGGTTTTAGGGAGGTGCGCGGGCACGTGAACCAAGCGTTGGCTTTTTCGCCGCTGGGTCCGATGCTGGTGTCGGACATGTCGCTTTCGGGCAATGACATTGAGGTCAGTTTGCCTGCGGTCGGCTGGGACCAGTACAGCGCAAAGCGGCCCTTGTCGTTGCTGCCCAGCTCTGGCTGGTTGGCGAACAACTCGTCCTTGCCATCCAGTGCGTTGGCTTCGAACACCAGGGACAGGCCCAGTAGGTCCGGGTTGGCTTGCAGCGCGGCTTTGACCTGGCGAGTCAGGTCTTCGCGCAGGTCGAAGGCATCCAGGAAGCGTTTCTCGGCCTGTTCGCGCAGGAACAGCACCTGCCGGGAAAAGCCGTGGCCGTATTGATAGGCGTCCATGAACTGCTGGCGAATCCCCAAGGCCTGGACTTCACCCTGGGCTTCGATGCGGGCCTGGGCGGCTTCGTCGAGCATTTCCATGCTGGAGGCCTTCACCAGATCGGAACTCTGCGCCATGCGGTACAGCGACAGACCCACCAGCAAGGTCACGATGCCCAACAGGCAGAGACCGGCCAGCAGGGTAATTTTCCATTGAATGGACAGCTGTCTGAGCGACATGGAGCCTTCCTTAACCTTTCGATACGACAGAGACGATCTGCCTGTATCGGCCGGTCAGGATTTTTCTTTATTCAAACGTTCAATTTAAAAGCTGTTTGTGGGGTGAGGGGCTTTGACATGCTTGCCTGCCTGCTGCAAAGTGCGCGCCCTCTAATAAAACTCCTTTAAAACCTGATTTGCGGCAGCTGTCCCCGACAGCAGCCCGGGCAGGTGCGTGCTTTTTTTATGTTTTCTGTCTTGAGGTAACGATGATTAATGCAGTAATCGCCGCGGTCGGCACCATGCTGGTGCTCAGCCTGTCCCGCGTGCATGTGGTGATCGCGATCATTGTCGGTGCACTGGTGGGTGGCCTGACTGGCGGCCTCGGCATCGATGCAACGCTCAAGGCGTTCAACAGTGGCCTGGGTGGCGGTGCGACGGTGGCGCTGTCTTACGCGCTGCTCGGCGCTTTCGCGGTCGCGATTGCCAAGTCCGGCCTGGCTCACGCGTTGGCAGACAAAGCCTTGCTGCTGGTCGACCGTCAGGAAGCCACGGGCGGCAGCCACGTCAAATGG
>NZ_AHHC01000053.1:0-30289 GCF_000242655.1 Pseudomonas sp. PAMC 25886 | reverse complement strand
ACATCACATCGCGATACGCTCAAAGCCTGAAAGCGAGGGGCTATTTGACGTCTACTTCTGCCATCACTTTTTGCGGACTATCGACGTGAATAAGCCAGATTACGGACCATAATGTGTCAACCATGTCCCCGCACATGTGTCCACCATGTGTCCGGTCCGTACAGGCTCCTTTCAAAAGTGACCCGCTGTAAGAGCGGAACCCATATCAGCCATCACCCAAAAAACGGATATACCCCCAACCCCAAAGACGCATACGTCATCCAACGTATTCCCCGCCCAACCCCATCCCGCGAGACTGCTCCCGACAGCCAACCCACCCTCCGGGAGCACCTCGATGACCGACACCCTGATCAAAGTCGACCTCAACCAACCCGTCACCGAAAACGAGCAAATCCACAACCGTTGGCACCCGGACATCCCGATGGCCTGCTGGGTCAAACCCGGCGATGACTTCATCCTCGAAACCTACGACTGGACCGCCGGCGCCATCAAGAACAACGACGACGCCAGCGACGTGCGCGACGTCGACCTGTCCACCGTGCATTACCTATCCGGCCCGGTGGGCGTACACGGCGCCGAACCCGGCGACCTGCTGGTGGTCGACCTGCTCGACATCGGCGCCAAGGCCGATTCCCAGTGGGGCTTCAACGGTTTCTTCTCCCGCCAGAACGGCGGCGGCTTCCTCACCGACCACTTCCCCAGCGCACAAAAAGCCATCTGGGATTTCAAGGGCATGTTCACCAGTTCCCGGCACATCCCGGGCGTGAACTTCGCCGGCCTGATCCACCCCGGCCTGATCGGCTGCCTGCCCGACCCGGTGATGCTCGCCGACTGGAACCGCCGCGAGCAGGAGCTGATCGATACCAACCCGACCCGCGTCCCACCCCTGGCCAACGCGCCGCTGGCGGCCACTGCACACATGGGCAAGCTCAAGGGCTCGGCCCGTGACGATGCCGCCGCCACCGGCGCCCGCACCGTGCCGCCCCGTGAGCATGGCGGCAACTGCGATATCAAGGATTTGTCCCGCGGTTCGAAGATCTATTTCCCGGTGTACGTCAACGGCGCCGGCCTATCGGTAGGTGACTTGCACTTCAGCCAGGGCGACGGCGAAATCACCTTCTGCGGCGCTATCGAAATGGCCGGCTGGGTGCACATGAAAGTCGAGCTGATCAAGGGCGGCATGGCCAAGTACGGGATCAAGAACCCGGTGTTCAAGCCAAGCCCGATCACTCCCAACTACAAGAATTACCTGATCTTCGAAGGCATCTCCGTCGACGAACAGGGCCAGCAGCACTACCTGGACGTCAACGTCGCCTACCGCCAGGCCTGCCTCAATGCGATCAACTACCTGACCAAGTTCGGCTACTCGCCGGCCCAGGGGTATGCGTTGCTTGGCTCGGCACCGGTGCAGGGGCATATCAGCGGCGTGGTGGACATTCCCAACGCCTGCGCGACGTTGTGGTTGCCGACCGAGATCTTCGAGTTCGACATCAACCCCAACGCCAGCGGTCCGACCAAATTCCTCGACGGCAGTATCGACCTGCCCATCGCACCGGACCTGTAGCCATGCCGACCTACGAATATGCCTGTGAATCCTGCGGCACCTTCACGATGCTGCGGCCCATGGCCCAGCGTCACGAACCCAGCCAGTGCCCGTATTGCGACAGCCCGGGCGGGCAGTTGCTGCTGTCAGCACCGGCGCTGACCACGCTGTCGGCCAACCAGCGCAAGGCCATTGCCGGTAACGAGCGCAGCGCCCATGCGCCACAAACCGTCGGCGAATATCAGGAGGCGCGCAAGCACCCGGCAGGTTGCAGTTGCTGTGGCACCAGCAAACCGGTGGTGCCGAGCAAAGCCAACCCGCTGGGGCTCAAGACCAAGACCGGGCCGCGGCCCTGGATGATCAGTCACTGACCGAGGAGATTTGCAATGCGCCATGGCGACATTTCCAGCAGCCCGGACACGGTCGGCGTTGCTGTCGTGAACTACAAGATGCCGCGCCTGCACAACAAGGCCGAGGTCATCGATAACGCGAAGAAGATTGCCGACATCATTGTCGGCATGAAGCAGGGTTTGCCCGGCATGGACCTGGTGGTGTTCCCCGAATACAGCACCATGGGCATCATGTATGACCACGACGAGATGATGGCCACCGCCGCGAGCATTCCCGGCGAGGAAACGGCGATTTTCTCGGCGGCCTGTCGCCAGGCCAACACCTGGGGCGTGTTTTCCCTGACCGGTGAGCGCCACGAAGAACACCCGCACAAGGCACCGTACAACACACTGGTGCTGATCAATAACCTGGGGGAGATTGTCCAGCGTTATCGCAAGTGCATTCCGTGGTGCCCGATCGAAGGTTGGTACCCGGGCGACCGCACCTACGTGTGCGACGGGCCCAAGGGCATGAAGGTCAGCCTGATCATCTGCGACGACGGCAATTACCCGGAGATCTGGCGTGACTGCGCAATGAAAGGCGCCGAGTTGATCGTGCGCTGCCAGGGCTATATGTACCCGGCCAAGGAGCAGCAGGTGCAGATGTCCAAGAGCATGGCCTGGGCGAACAACTGCTATGTGGCGGTGGCGAATGCGGCGGGGTTCGACGGGGTGTATTCGTACTTCGGGCACTCGGCGATTATTGGTTTCGATGGCCGTACCCTGGGGGAGTGCGGCGAGGAAGAAATGGGCATTCAGTACGCCCAGCTCTCGGTCTCGCAGATCCGCGATGCGCGGGCCAACGACCAGTCGCAGAACCATCTGTTCAAGCTGCTGCACCGTGGCTACACCGGCATGCATGCCTCGGGCGACGGGGACAAGGGCGTGGCGGATTGTCCGTTCGAGTTCTACCGCACCTGGGTGCTGGACGCGCAAAAGGCCCGGGAGAATGTCGAGGCATTCACCCGCAATACGGTTGGTGTCGCCGAATGCCCGGTGGGGCAACTGCCCCATGGCGGTCAAGAAAAAACGGCGGGTTAAGGCATGCGGTTTACCTTTGAACCGGCCCAGGTCATGGCCTTGCTGCGCAGCCGGATTGTCGGCCAGGACGCGGCCCTGGCCCAGGTGGAGGGCTTGCTCAAGGTGGTCAAGGCCGACATCGGCGAGCGGGAGCGGCCATTGAGCGTCAACCTGTTCATGGGGCCGACCGGGGTCGGCAAGACGGAAATCGTCCGGCTGCTGGCCCAGGCATTGCACGGGCGGGCCGACGGGTTCTGCCGTATCGACATGCACACCCTGGCCCAGGAGCATTACGCCGCGGCCCTGACCGGCGCACCGCCGGGTTATGTCGGCAGCAAGGAGGGCATCAGTCTGTTCAACAGCGAACTGATCCAGGGCAGCTACAGCCGTCCCGGCATCGTGCTGTTCGACGAACTGGAAAAGGCCAGCCAGGAAGTGGTGCGCAGCCTGCTGGGCATCCTTGAAAACGGCCAGCTGACATTGGCGGGCGGCGCTCGCACCCTGGACTTTCGCAACAGCCTGATCTTCATGACCAGCAATGTCGGCGCCCAGCAGGCGCGTCGGCATCGGCAGCGTTTTGCTCCGCTGCGCTGGTGGGGCCGTGGTGAAGCGGGGGTGCTGGAGGACGCCTTGCACCGCCATTTCGAGCCGGAATTTCTCAACCGCATCGACCGCATCCTGATGTTCGAGCCCATCGACCATCAATGGCTTGAAGCGCTGCTTGAGGTGGAACTCGGCAAACTCAATCAACGCCTGGCGGCGCAGCAACGCTCGCTGGTGCTGGATGACTCGGCGCGGGCCTGGCTGTGCCGTGACCATGACGCGCGCTTTGGCGCGCGCGCCCTGGGCCGTCGGCTGCGGGTCGAACTGGAACCGGCGATTGCCGAATGCGTTTTGCGCGAACCGGGTGTGGGGCCCATGGGTGCGACGGTCGGCAGCGATCGTTTGGTGGTTTCGCAACAGGCGACTTGCATCCCCTGAATTTCAGGCTAATATGACCCGGGTAAAACAATATATTCCGGGTAAAAGTCATGAGCGCATCACACTGCACTGCCTTCCTTGGCCACCAACGCGTGGCCGCCGGCTCTTATGCCGACGTCGCCAAAAACCTGAAAAGCCTCGATCTGTCGGCTGGCAGTTTGCTGGTGTTCGATGACGCCAGCGGTGTCCAGGTCGACTATCCCTGGCCGGCCGGCTACGCCCCCCAACAGCCGGCGGTCGCGGTGACCGAGCCCGAAGTGCCAGCGTCACCTTCCGTAGGCCGACCCAAGCTTGGGGTGGTCGCGCGTGAAGTGACTCTGCTGCCCCGGCATTGGGAGTGGCTGGGGCAACAACGCGGCGGCGCCTCGGCGGCCTTGCGCCGGCTGGTGGATGAAGCGCGCAATGCGCATGCCGAGCACGATCAGCGACGCCAGGCGAAGGAATCCAGCTATCGTTTCATGAGCGCCATCGGCGGCGACCTGCCGGGGTTTGAAGAAGCCTCGCGGGCCCTGTTTGCCCAGGACGGCGCTGACTTTTCCAACAAGATTGCGCACTGGCCGGTGGATGTGCAGCTGTACCTGGCCTGGTTGTCACGCAACGCTTTCCCTGCCTAATTGCATCGAGATCCGAACCTTCATGGAAGTCACCCAGCAACGACCGTTGTGGCAGATCTACCTGATCTTTCTGGCACCCATGGTGCTGTCCAATTTCCTCCAGAGCTTTTCCGGCACGCTTAACGGTATCTATGTCGGGCAGATGCTCGGTACCCAGGCGTTGGCGGCGGTGTCGGGAATGTTCCCCATCGTGTTTTTCTTTATCGCCCTGGTGATTGGCCTGGGGGCCGGTGCTTCGGTGCTGATCGGCCAGGCCTGGGGCGCCCAGGAAACCTCGATGGTCAAGTCGATCACCGGCGCCACCCTGACCCTTGGCGCCCTGATCGGGGTGATCGCAGCGGTGTTGGGCAGCGTGTTTGCCCGCCCGGCCATGCTCGCGCTGGGTACGCCGGTGGACGTGCTGGACGACGCGGTGGGTTATGCGCAGATGATGATGTTGATCATGCCGCTGCTGCTGGTGTTCATCCTGTTCACCCAACTGCTGCGGGGCGTCAGCGACACGGTGTCGCCGTTGCTGGCGCTGGTGGTGTCGACCACCGTGGGCCTGGTGCTGACCCCGGCGTTGATCAAGGGCTGGCTGGGTCTGCCGCCGATGGGCATCCAGAGTGCGGTGCTGGCAGGGCTGGTGGGCAACGCCCTGGCGATGACCTTTCTGGTACTGCGCCTGCGCCATAAAAACCACGTGATGGCGCCGGACCGCGAGTTGATGGCGGCGTTGCGGCTGGACCGGCTGATCCTCGGCAAGGTCCTGCGTATCGGCCTGCCCACCGGCTTGCAGATGGTGGTGTTGTCGCTGTCGGAGTTGGTGATTCTGGCGCTGGTCAACAGCCATGGTTCCCAGGCGACGGCGGCGTATGGGGCGGTGACGCAGATCGTCAACTATGTGCAGTTTCCGGCGCTGTCGATCGCCATCACCGCATCGATTCTTGGGGCGCAGGCGATCGGGGCCGGGCGACTGGAGCGGATCGGGCCGATCCTGCGCACCGGGATCCTGATTAACCTGTGCCTGACCGGCGGCTTGATTGTGCTGGGGTATGGGTTATCACACTGGCTGCTGGGGTTGTTCATTACCGACGTGGACGCGCGGGTGAAGGCTGAGCACCTGCTGCACATCATGCTCTGGAGCATCCTGGTGTTTGGGTTCCAGGCGGTGGTGGGCGGGATCATGCGGGCCAGCGGGGTGGTGCTGGTGCCGGTGGGGATTTCGATCTTTTGTGTGTTGGGGGTGGAGTTGCCGGTGGCATACCTGCTCAATGCGCGGTTTGGGCTGGAAGGGGTGTGGATGGCCTTTCCGGTGACGTACCTGGCGATGTTGGCGTTGCAGACGGCGTATTACCGGTTGGTATGGCGGCACAAGCAAATCAAGCGACTGGTGTGAGGGGCGGCTTTCTTACAAGGTTATGAACAGTGTCCCTCAGGGGGAACGTTGATTTGGAACTCTTTTTTGGCTGATTACCACAGAACAGTGGTCCATGTACTGACGTATGAAGGCGACTTGTCAGGGCGCTGATCTACGTTGGTCTTGGAGGGAAGCAGACGACCCAACCCATTAGAGAGTAAATATTCATGTCATCAGTGAACATGCCGCAGACGCAAGCAGCTGGTTCGAATCAATTCGGTCAGGGCACTAACTCTTCACAGGGTTCCAACCCCTATGTCAATGCAAACAAGCGAGACATAGGCGGGGTATTCAATGCCAACATTGACCTGTTCCGGGACCCCGATACCGGGAAAGTCACGCAAGAACAACTTCGTGAAATTGCCAATCGCCCAATGACCGGCAGGGTGGCCGAGGACAATATGACGATGTTGGCCAACGAAGTTCTGCGACGCCCTGAATTGAACAGTAAGTTGGTGCCGAAGTCTGAGTGGGAACCGCCCAAGACCGATGAAAAAAATAAGGAATTGCCAGTTGGGGGAAAGGGCGACGGCCTGCAGCGCCAAAGGGTAGAGAACTCTGACAAGGGCACGGGGCAGGCAAATCCGTATGCGGATAAAAGTAGTGCACAACTTGCTGATTACGCGCTGGCCCGCTTCAGTTCACTGGCAGACGCTGACGGTGCCATAACCGATAAATCCCTTGCCTCGGTCGCTTCCGGAACGCGCTCGGATGGTACTCCAGCGTCCAAGTCAGAGATCAGCCTGGCCAATGCGCTATTGGACCAGCCCGGTCTCTTCAGTGGGCTTGATGGTGATGAAAGCGGGAAGTTTGACGGGAAAATATCCAGGGATGACCTTGCGGCGTTCAAGTATGAATCCATGAAGCCCGACGAGTTGCTCAAAGGTATAAAAGAGCACTTTTCAGACATCTGGGAGGGGGGGGATAAAGACTATCTCAACGTTGGTGAGCTGGAGTGGGCGGCGGGCATAAAGGAATCCCCTAAAACCTATACGCCTGAGGTGAGGGCGCTTGCCAAGGAACTCCTTGCACGACCACAGCTGCTTCGGGAGTTGGATATCGGTGTAAAGACCGCTACCAACCATAAAGCCGGTACAGAAGATGGAAGGTTCGACATGATCAACCTTGATTACCTGATCGAAAAATACGCGTCGTCCTTGCGGAAAGCTGCCTGAGCACTTGCATAGGCAGTGCGCAGGTTAATAGCTTCCACACATAGTGTGGGAGCTTACTTTGGGCGAATGATCAACACCGGAACGCCTGGGTACCTACCTGCGCCTGCCCGCTGAAATACCGACTGGGCACCTCGCCCAATACACGCTTGAACACCGTCGCAAAGGCACTCGGGCTGCTATACCCCAAGTCCAGCGCCACCCTCGTCACCGGTTCGCCGTTACCCAGACGCACGATCGCCGCCAGCAGGCAGGCTTGCTGGCGCCATTGCAGGTAGCTGATGCCCGTGGCCTGGCGGAACTGCCGGGTAAAGGTCCGGCGGCTCATGCCGGCGTCGAGGGCCATGGCATCAATGCTGACTTCCAGTGAGGGCTCGGCCAGAAACGTCTCACAAGCCTTTGCCAATCGCGGTTCGGCGGGCAGCGGTGCGCAGAGTGGCAGCACCGGCATCTGCGCGATTTCGTGCAGCAGCAAACCCATCAGGTAACTGTCGCGCCCCCCCGCCGCATAACGCGCAGGCACCTCAACGGCCTTCTCCAGCAACTGCCCAAGCAACGGTGATACGTCCAGCACCTGACACGCCTGGGGCAGTGCCAGCCGCCGCGCCGCCTGCGGGCGAATATAGGTATTGAGCATCGTCACTGGCCCGCGCATCAGCATGGCGTGTGACACATGGGGCGGTACCCAGATGGCCCGGTGCGGTGGCACGACCCAGTTGCCGGTGGCGGTGTAGACGGTGATGACACCCCGGCTGGCATAGGCAAACTGCCCGCGCAGGTGGGCGTGGGCGGGGAACAGCTCGCCGTCGGCATAGTCGATTGCGGTCACGACCACGTCGCGGGGGGTGTTTTCGTAGGGATGAATATCGGGCATGGCCTGATTCTAGCCTTTGTTGACCCACAATCGCAGGCGGGCCATGACAGTTTGCGAAAAAATTGCCCGAACGCATGGCCCCTCGCCGTGCCACCGAGCAAACGGACCCCGTCACCATGAAGCACAAACACCTGTTACTGGCCGTCCTGGTGACGGCTGTGTGGGGACTCAACTTCCCCATCACCAAGCTGGGCCTGGCGGAGATCAACCCGCTGTTGCTGACGGCCCTGCGTTTCACCCTGGCGGCGTTGCCCTGGGTGTTCCTGGTGAAACGACCCCAGGTTGCGCTGAAGTGGCTGGCCGCCTACGGCTTGATATTCGGGGTGGCGATGTGGGCCCTGATCAACCTCGGGATCGCCATGGGCGTGCCGCCCGGCAGTGCATCGCTGCTGATTCAGTTCAGCGCATTTTTCACGATGGGCTGGGGTGTGCTGCTGTTCCGCGAAAGCCTTTCCCTGCCGCAATTGATCAGCGTGCTGCTGGCGGCCATGGGCTTGGTGGGCATGCTGGTGGGCGTACAGGGGGCGGCCACGATGCTGGGGTTTGCCCTGGTGCTGTTCAGCGCGCTGGCCTGGAGCATCGGCAATATCATCATCAAGGTTTCCGGCGTGCGGGAGATCTTTGCCTTCGTGGTCTGGGCCAGCCTGTTTGCACCGCTGCCGCTGGTGCTGTTGACGGGGTGGCTGGACGGCCCGCAAGCCTTTATCGCGTTGCCGGCCCAGTTGAACGGTGTGGCGTTGTTCTCGCTGGCGTTCCAGGTGTATGGCGCGACGCACTTCTGTTACTGGGGCTGGAACCTGCTGTTGCGCGAGTACCCGGTGTCCCGGGTGGCGCCCCTGTCACTGCTGATCCCGGTGTTCGGCATCGTCAGCTCGATGCTGATTCTGGGCGAGCGCCCCGGGGTTTCGCAGTGGCAGGCCATGGGCCTGATTCTGCTGGCCTTGTTTGTGGGCCTGAAAAAGGGGCGCCCGTTGTGGGTCAGGCAGGGCGGTCACGCTTGAGCAGGCCATACAATGCGCTGTCCGAGACCTCATCGCCCACCACCCAGCGCTCGCGCAACAGGCCTTCGCGAACAAACCCCAGGCGCTCAAGCAGTTTTGCCGAGCCCAGGTTGCGCGGGTCGATATCGGCTTCCAGGCGACGCAGCCCGGCAGTATTGAACCCGTGCTCGATCACGGCGTGGGCGGCTTCGCTCATGTAGCCCTGGCCCCAGTGCTGGCGGTTCAGGGTGAAGCCGATTTCGGCGCGGCGGCATTGCTCGTCGACATTGAACAGGTCGCAGCTGCCGATCACCTCGCCGGTGGCCAGCAACTCCACCATGCACACCAGGTCTTCACCGGCAACCGACGCTTCCATCAGTTGGCCGAAGCGTTCGACGGCCTGCTCGGTACGGGTCATGGTGGGGAAGGAGAAGTAGCGCATGGCCTCGGGGTCGGACCAGATCGCGAACAGCGCGCGCCAATCATCCTGATGGGGAGGGCGCAGGCCCAGGCGCTCGGTGGTGAGGAGAACAGGGGCGAAAAAAGGCAGGGTCATAAGGTGCTCGTCCGTGAAAGTCACGGGCGCAATCCTGCCGGGATTGCGGGGGTTGCACAAGGGTCAGGAGAAGGCCGAGTCGTCCAGCGTCTGGGCCGGCAATGCGCCGGTGGTCTTGATGGTTTTGGTGACGATGTAGGTGAAGTAGCGCTCGATGGCCAGGTCTTCCATCAGTAGCTGGTCGATAAAGCGTTGGTACTGGTCGATGTCGGCAGCGCGGATCATCGCGATGTAGTCTACGCCGCCGCCGGTGGCGTAGCAGAACTCCACTTCGGGGGCGTCGCTCATGCGTTGTTCGAAGCGGCGCATGTCCTGGGCGGTGTGCCGGGCGAGGGTGATTTCCACCAGCAGTTGCTGGCTCTTGAACACTTGGTTCCAGTCGATCACGGCGCGATAGCCTTTGACCAGGCCGGCGCTTTCCAGCTTGCGCACGCGCTCCCAGGCGGGCGTTACCGAGAGGTTGATGGCCTCGGCCAGGCTCGACTTGGTGATGCGCCCGTCCTCGGAGAGGATGCGCAGGATTTTCAGGTCGTAGCGGTCAAGCTTGTGCATTGCGAACAGACTCTGAAGCGGGCGGGTAAATATCAGGCCACTAAAGGGTGGGAGCTGTCGAGCTTTAGCGAGGCTGCGATGGCGTCGGGACGGCAAACATTGATGTTGCCTGACCCACCGCTATCGCAGCCTCGCTAAAGCTCGACAGCTCCCACAGGCTACCTCATCAGCCCAACACTTCGCCGGCCACCTGGTCGATCGCGCCCTGGGTGATGTCGACGATCAGGTCGGCCTCGGCCCTGGTCAGGATCAGCGGGGGTGCAAAGCCGAGGATGTCGCCATGGGGCATGGCCCGGGCGATCATGCCGCGTTCCAGGCAGGCGGCCGATACCCTGGGGCCCACTTTCAAGGCCGCATCGAACGGCGTGCGCTGCTCCCGGTCGGCCATGAACTCCACGGCGGCGAGCATGCCGTCACCGCGCACTTCGCCCACCAGCGGGTGGCCTTCGAGGGTTTCGCGCAGGCGACGGTTCAGGTAGCTGCCGACTTCATCCGCATTGGCGGTGAGGTTTTCCCGCTCCAGGATATCCAGGTTGGCCAATGCCGCCGCCGCGCAGATCGGGTGCCCGGAGTAGGTCCAGCCGTGGCCCATGGCGCCTTCATGAGTGGAGGCCTTTTCAATCACGTCCCACACCTTCTCACCGATGATCACCGCCGACAGCGGCGCATAGGCGCTGGTCAGGCCCTTGGCGGTGGTAATCAGGTCCGGGCGCATGCCGTAGCGCTGGCTGCCCATTTTCGAGCCCAGGCGGCCGAAGGCGCAGACCACTTCGTCGGCGATCAACAGCACGTCGTATTTGTTCAACACCACCTGAATCGCTGCCCAGTAACCGGCGGGCGGCACCACGATGCCGCCGGTGCCCATCACCGGTTCGCCAATGAAGGCGGCAACGGTATCCGGGCCTTCGGCGAGGATCATTTTTTCCAGCTCATCGGCGCAGTAACGCACGAACGCCGCCTCGTCCATGCCCGCCGGCGCCTTGCGGTACCAATGGGGGCAAACGGTGTGCTGGATGCCTTGTTCCGGCAGGTCGAAATGCTGGTGGAACGCCGCGAGACCCGTGAGACTGCCGGTCATGATGCCCGAGCCGTGATAACCGCGATCACGGGAGATGATTTTCTTCTTCTGCGGGCGGCCCAGCACGTTGTTGTAGTAACGCACCAGCTTGATCTGGGTTTCGTTGGCGTCGGAGCCGGACAGGCCGTAGTAGACCTTTTTCATGCCCTCGGGCGCCCAGTCCATGATGCGGCTCGACAGCTCGATGATCGCCTCGGTCGAGTGGCCGACGTAGGTGTGGTAGTAGGCCAGTTCCTTGGCTTGCTTGTAGATGGCGTCGGCGACTTCGGTGCGGCCATAGCCGATGTTCACGCAGTACAGGCCGGCGAATGCATCGATGAATTCGCGGCCCTCGTGGTCGCGAATGCGGATGCCCGAGGCGCTCCGGATGATGCGGCCCTTGAGTGCGCCGCTGGCGTGATCATGGGCGTGGGTGGACGGGTGCATGAAGTGCGCACGGTCTTGTTCGAACAGGCTTTCGAGTGCTTGGCTCATGGTTGCTCTCCTTGGAATTGGCCTTGGTGGTGCAGGCAAAAGTATTTGGTTTCGACAAAGGCTTCGAAGCCCTCGGCGCCGCCTTCGCGGCCCAGGCCCGAGGCTTTCATGCCGCCAAAGGGAATCGGGTGACCGGTGAATTTCACCCCGTTGACCGCGATCATGGCGTGGTCGAGGCGGCGGATCAGCGGGTAGATCAGGTCCAGGCGGTTGGAACAAATGTAGGCGGCCAGGCCGTATTCGGTGTCGTTGGCCATTTCGATGGCGTGTTCAATCGAATCGAATGGCATTACCCCGGCAATCGGCGCGAAGTTTTCTTCGCGGTAGATGCGCATCTGCGGGGTCACGTCGGCGAGCACCGTGGGCTGGTAAAACAGCCCGCCCAAGGCGTGGGCTTCGCCGCCTGCCAGGCGTTGTGCGCCCAGCTCCAGGGCGTCGGCCACGCGCTCGGCGGTGACGTCGAAGGCGGCCTGGTGCATCAGGGGGCCGATGTCGACGCGTTGCTCTTGGCCGTCGATCACGGCCGGGCCGACCCGCAACTCACGCACGGCGGCAGCAAAACGGCTGAGGAATTCGGGGTAGATCGAGCGATCGACCATGATCCGGTTGGCGGCGCAGCAGTCCTGGCCGGAAGTCTGGAACTTGGCTTCGACCGCGACCTTCACCGCCTGCCCAAGGTCGGCGTCGGCGCACACAATGAAGGGCGCATTGCCGCCCAGTTCCAGCGCGACTTTTTTCACGTCCCGGGCCGCTGCTTGCAGCACGAGCTTGCCGACCCGGGTCGAGCCGGTGAAGCTCACCGAACGCACGCGGCTGTCCTGCACCAGGGTTTGCATGGCCATCTGCGGTTCGCCCAGCACCACGTTGAACACCCCCGGCGGGAAGCCGGCTTCCTCGGCCAGTTGCGCCAGAGCCAGGGCCGAGTACGGGGTTTCATGGGCCGGCTTGACCACCACCGTGCAACCGGCGGCGAGGGCGGCGGCGGCCTTGCGGGTGATCATGGCCGAGGGGAAATTCCACGGCGTGAGCAGGGCGCAGACGCCCACGGGCTCCTTGACTGTGCCCAGGTGCGCGCCGGGGATGTGGCTGGGAATGTTCTGGCCGTAAAGGCGCCGGGCTTCTTCGGCGAACCACGGGATGAAGCTTGCGGCATAGGCGATTTCGCCGCGGGCTTCGGCAAGCGGTTTGCCTTGCTCCTGGCTGAGGATGCGGGCGAGGTCTTCCTGGTGTTCAAGGATCAGTGCTGCCCAGCGCCGCAGGAGTGTGGCGCGGGTATCAAGGCTCTGTTCGCGCCACGCGGCAAACGCGCGGTGGGCGGCGTCGATGGCGGCGACGATCTGGGGTTTTTCCAGCATCGGCACATGGCCGATCAACTGTTGGTTCGCCGGGTTATGCACGGCCACGGTGCTGGCACTGGCGCTGTGGACCCAATGGCCGTCGACGTAGCACAGGGCCTTGAACAGCAGCGGGTGGTTGTAGGTCATGGGGTTCACTCCGGTTCGTCTGAGTGGGAGTAATGCTAGGGCAGGGGCGCAGTCGGGATTGGTGGTTTGGTGGGGGTGGGGCAGTGGGTTTTTTCTGATTGCTCCCGCCAAAACAGTTTTTTTTGCGGCGGGAGAAAATCAACTGTGGGAGCTGGCTCGCCTGCGATGGCGACGGTGAATTCAACATCGCTATCGCAGGCAAGCCAGCTCCCACATTGAATCGGTGTTACTTCGCGGTTTTTGCGGTGGCTACCCAGCCGTCAAACGTCGCCTGGTTGTCCTTCATCCAGTCCTCCGCCAGCTTGCGAATATTGCGTTCGCTGGAGCCGTCGGCGCTGATGGTTTTTTCCCAGTAACTCCAGGTGGCCTGGGAGAACGTCATCTGCTCCACCAGCTTCTTGATCGCCGGGTTCGCCGCGATGAATTGCTTGTTGCCGATCGCGTACCAGTTCCACGCCGCCATGGCCATGCGGCACGGATCAGCCCCGCCGGCACACCCGGCAACCCCGGGCGTGAGTGCCGACGTGGTGCTCGGCACATTCCCCGGCAAAGCATCAAACGGCGTCGGCAGCCACACCACGTCCTTGCCCGGCACCATGGTGTTGGTCATCCACGACGGCGCCCACGCATAGAAAAACACCGGCTCGCCACGCTTCAGGCGAGCGACGTTTTCGAACATCAGCGCTTCGTACTTGCCGCGCACCGGGTTCACCGTGTCCTTGAGGCCGAACTTGTCGAGCTGGTAATCCACCACGTCGCCACAGCCCCAACCCGGGTCACAGCTGATCAGGTTGGCCTTGCCGTCCTTGCCAAACAGCCCGGCGATTTTCGGGTCTTTCATTTGTTCCAGGCTGGTAATGCCATACGCGTCGGCGGTTTTCTTGTCGATCATGTAGCCGTTGTAGCCCGCGCCGGTAATGAAGCCTGCGCCCACCACCTCGGTGCGGTCCTTCACCTTGTCAAAGCTGGGTTGCAGCATCGGCAAGGTCACGTCCATCGACAAATCCAGGTCACCCTGGGCGGCGGCGGGGAAGAACAGCGTGGTGTTCACGGTGCTCAACTTGCTCGCGTAACCCAGGCGCTTGGTGGCCTCGATCGCGATTTTGGTCAGTACGTAGTTGCCGCCGGTGCTTTCCGATTGCACGAAGCGGATGGTCTTGCCGGTGCCTGGCAAATCCTCGGCCCACACCTGCGTACTTGCCAGGTACAACACTGCTGCAAATCCAAGCAAGGCTTTGAATGGATGCATCATGATTTCCTCTTTTTTTTCTCGTTATGGTCAGGGTTGGCAGTCAACAACGGGCATTCATGATTTCTTGTAGTTTTAAGCGTTTACCGGGTTGGGATTAAGCAGGCGCTTGAACAGCGACTTGCGCTTGCGCACGGTCGGTTGCGCCAGGTTCTGGGTGATTCGGTCGAGCATCATCGCCAGCAGCACGATGGCAATCCCGCCCACGGCCGCGCGGCCCACGTCCATCCGCCCCAGGCCTTGCAGCACTACCAGGCCCAGGCCTTCGGCGCCGATCATTGCCACCACCACCGACATCACCATGGCCGTGAGCACGGTCTGGTTGAGGCCGCCGAGGATGGTCGGGATCGCCAGGGGCAGTTGGATCTCCCACAGCAATTGGCGCTTGTCCGCACCAAAGGCGTGGCCGGCTTCCACCAGTTCGGTGTCGACCATGCGGATACCCAGGTAGGTAAAGCGAATCAGCGGCGGGCAGGCGGAGATCACCACCGCCACTTCACCCGACACCGTGCCGACGCCAAACAGCATCACCACCGGCACCAGGTACACGAAGGTCGGCGTGGTTTGCATGATGTCGAGGATCGGCCGCATCACGCCCCACACCCGCTCGCTGCGGGCGCACCAGATGCCCACCGGAATGCCCACCACCATGCAGATCACAATGGCCGTGGTGATCAGCGACAAGGTGGTCATGGCCTCGTCCCACACCCCCAGCGCTGCGATCACCACCAGGGCCACGGCGCTGAACATCGCCACCCCCAGGCTCGCGGCGCGATAGGCGATCAGGAACATCAGCAGCACCATGATCGGGAACGGGATCGCATGGATCACCGTGTCACTCAGCCCCAACAAATGCTCCACCGGCCAGCGGATCGCCTGGAACATCGGGCGCAGATGAATCCCCAGCCACTCCACGCCCTGGCTGATCCATTGGTCTACGGGTAAAACCGCGAGGTCTTCTGAACTAAGCATGCTGTGCAACCTCCGCAGCGGCCGGGCGCGGGGCCGGGACGCTGGCTATGCAATCAAGAATGTGCGCGCTGTTGAGGGTGCCGACGAACAGCCCGTCGCCGTCCACCACCGCCACCGGCAAACCCGGTTTGAGCAGGCGTGCGACTTCCACCAGTTTGGCGCTGGCCGGCACGCACACAAACTGGCTCGACAGCCGTTGCAGCGCATCGGCACCGCCGCCCACCGCCAGCAGCGCCGCCGAGTCCAGCACGCCGACGGCCTTGCCACTGGTGTTGAGCACAAAGGCTGCCGCGCTGTCATTGCCCACCACCCGGGTGTCGCCCTGTACCAGCAGCGTGTGTGCCTGCTCCATGATCGAGCGCGCGTCGAACAACCGCGAACGGTCCACCTCCCGGGTGAACGCCGCGACGTAATCGCTGCCCGGGTCCATCACGATTTCCTGGGGCGTGCCCTCGCGCACCACTTGGCCGTCGGCCATGATCGCGATGCGCGTGCCCAGCTTCAGGGCTTCCTGGAAGTCGTGGGTGATGAACAGGATGGTTTTTTTCAGGGTGCGTTGCAGGCGCAGCAACTCGTCTTGCATCTCGGTGCGGATCAGCGGGTCGAGGGCGCTGAAGGCTTCGTCCATGATCAGCACGTCGGCGTCGGTGGCCAGTGCACGGGCCAGGCCGACGCGCTGGCGCATGCCGCCGGACAGTTCGTGGGGAGGGTGATCGGCCCACTTGGCCAGGCCCACGATGGCCAGCACTTCCAGGGCGCGTTTGCGCCGCTCGGCCGCCGAGACACCCCGCAGCTTGAGGCCGAACTCGGTGTTCTCGATCACGGTTTTATTCGGCAGCAGGGCAAAGTGCTGGAACACCATGGAGATGCGCGTGCGGCGCACTTCCCGCAGCTGGTGTTCGTCGAGGGTCACCAGGTCTTCGCCGTCCAGCAGGATCTTGCCCGCGGTCGGTTCGTTGAGGCGGTTGATGCAACGCGCCAGGGTGGATTTGCCCGAGCCCGAGAGGCCCATGATCATGTAGATCGCACCGCTTGGAATCGACAGCGATACGTTGTTGAGGCCGACCACTGTGGCGGTCTCGGCCAGGATCCGGTCTTTGCTGGCCCCGGCGGTCAAGAGCTGCATGGCTCTGTCGGGCGTGGAGGAGAAGACCTTGTAGAGGTTCTCAATCTTTAGTCGTTCGCTCACCAATTGCCTCCAATTGTTGTTTTGCTATCTGCGGAAAACTTCATCAATAGAAATTTTTGGGCTACTGGCAGTTAAAAATCTTCGAGCTATGACGACGCAAGGTGCAGTCGCAAAAATTTCTTGTTGGGGTGCCTGGGCACTTACAGCATGAGCGGTGTGGCGAGTGCAAGGGTTGGGCGTCAACCGGTCGTGGTATCCGATGGAACCATGCTTTCCCGGGCTTTACGGGCCACGCGAAACGCCTCGACACCCGCTGGCACACCGCAGTACACCGCGATCTGCACCAGGGCGGCACGCAGTTCGTCGTCCGTCAGGCCGTTGCGAATGGCGCCGCAAAAATGCGTGCCGAATTCGTCCATGCGCCCCAGTGCCGCGAGCATGCCGAGGTTGAGCAGGCTGCGTTGCTTGAGGTCCAGGCTGTCGTCGGTCCAGACCATGCCCCAGCAGTACTCGTTGAGCACCGCCTGGAAGGGCCGGGAAAAGTCGTCGGCGCGGTCCAGGGCCTGGTCGACGTAGCGATCGCCGAGGACCTGGCGGCGAACGCTTTCGCCTTGGGCCTGCAATAATTTATCCATGGTGGGTCTCCGAATCGGTTAGAAAATCGCGTATCAGGGTGGCCACCCGTTGCGGCGCCTCGATCAGGATGCAATGGCGCAGCCCCGGCAGAATCTGCAATTGCGAGCCCTCGATGCGCGCATGCATGAACGCGGCCATGCGCGGGTTGGAGCCGGCATCGTCGGCACCGGTGGCAATCAGGGTGGGGCAGTGGATCCGTGACAGTTGCTCGCCGAAATCCGACTCGGCGAGGATGCGATACGCCGCGGCATAACAGCCGGGGTCATTCTCGGCATTCAGTTGGCGCAGGCGGGTGACGGCCTCGGGATGGCGTGCCTGAAAGTCCTCGGTCAGCCAGCGCGACAACGACGCCTCGTAGTGGGCCACGGGCTCCCCGGCCTGCAAGGCGGCGAGCCGCGCCTGCACCCGCTCGCGCTCCTCGGCGTTACGCCCGGCCACGGTCGACAGCAGCACCAACCGGCGCACCCGCGCCGGGTGCGTCAGAGCCATGCGCTGGGCGATCAACCCGCCCAACGAGAACCCGGCCAGGTCGAACTGCTTGAAACCCACGTGATCCGCCAGGGCCAGCGCCTCACCCACCAAGTGATCAATCTCGTAACGCCCGGGTGTACGCGACGACTGGCCGTGGCCGCGCAGGTCGAAGGTCAGCACGGTGAATTGCTCTTGCAAGCCGGCCACTGTCTCGGCCCACGCCTCAAGGCTGGAGCCCACACCATGGATGCACACCAGCGGGCGCGGCCCATGCCCGTCCAGGCGGTAGTTGAGCGTGACGTTGGCCACGCTGAAATGTTGTGCCTGGCCCATCACGCCCTGACCTTGTCGTGTTGTTTGGCGCGTTCGCGCTCGGCGAAGAACGGCATCACTTCATCGATGAACAGGCGCAGGGTCTGCTTCTGCAGTTCGAACGGCAGGTTGAAGGTCAGGCCCAGGCAATACTGGTCGACGCCGGCGGCTTCGTAATCGAGCAGTTTTTCGATGATCTCCTCGGGGGTGCCGAACATCAGGTTGCGCCGCAGGTTTTCCGGGTTGTAGTTGTCTTTGCCGCGCACGCTTTCAAACGGCACCGGCTCGGGGAAACCGTTGTGCACGGTGCCGATGTTCTGCATCAGGTTTTCGAAGGCGCGGCCAAAGTCCATGCTGTGCTTGACCGGCAGTTCCCAGTCGTTGGCATTGGCGTACACGCAGGTGCGGCGCTGCATCATGAAGCGCGGGCGCGGCACGTGGGGGTTGTCGGCCACCGCCTTGTTGAACTTCTCGCCGAGCACCGCGATTTCGGCTGCCGGCAGCGAGAGCGGGGTGGACAGGATGTTCGCGCCGATGCTCACCGCCCAATCAAACGTGCCCGGGTCCCGTGCGGCAACCCAGATCGGTGGGTGGCCTTTTTGCAAGGGCTTGGGCACGGCGGCGGTCTGCGGGAATTTCCAGTAGTGGCCGTCGTGGGCGTAGTCACCGGTCCAGAGCTTTTGCACCGCCGGTACCAGTTCCTTCATGTAGCCCACGCCTTCCTGCTGTTGCAGGCCGGGGGTCATGCGGTCGAATTCGTACTGGTAGGAGCCCCGGGCAATCCCGAACTCCAGCCGGCCTTGGGTCAGGTGATCACACAGCGCGGCTTCGCCCGCCAGGCGGATCGGATGCCAGTAGGCCGCGGCGAGGGTCGCGGTGCCCAGGCGGATGCGCTCGGTGTGCTGGCCGAGCCAGGTCAGGGTCTGGAACGGGTTGGGCGCGATGGTGCATTCCAGGGTGTGGTGCTCGGAGGTCCACAGGGTTTCAAAGCCGCCGGCATCGGCGATCTTTGCCAGCTCCAGCAGGTTGGCCATGACGGTCTGCATCGGCACGTCCGGCGAGAAGCGTTCCATGCTCAGGGATACGGCGAATTTCATAAGGTGCTCCTTGAATAATCAGCGCAGGCGAATGACGAAGGGGTCCTGCATTTCGCCGGAATAATCGATGACCACGTTCTTGGCCCGGGAAAACTCGCGCATCACGTCAAAGCCGCCGCGACGGCCATAACCGCTGTGTTTGAAACCGCCATTGGCGGACATGTAGGCCGAGCTGCGGTAGGTGTTGATCCACACCGTGCCGGCGTCGATGCGGTTGGCAAAACGCATTGCGCGGTCGATGTTCTGCGTCCAGATGCCGGAGGCCAGGCCGTAGTGGGTGTCGTTGGCCAGGCTGAGCATTTGCGCTTCGGTGGTGAAGGGCATCACGCCCACTACCGGGCCGAACAATTCGTCGCGCATGAACGGCATGTCGTTGCTGGCGTTGGCCATCACCGTCGGTTCGAAGTACCAGCCTTCGGACAGGTTCGCGGCGTTGGGGCGCTTGCCGCCGACGGCGATCTGCGCGCCCTGTTCGGCACCGCTGGCGATGTAGCCTTCGAGCTTTTGCAGTTGGGCTTGCAGGGCCAGCGGGCCGATGTCGGTGTGTTCCTCCATCGGGTGGCCGACGGTGATCTGTTGAGTGCGGGCGACCAAGGCTTCGACGAATCTGTCGTAGATCGGCGCCTCGACAAAACAGCGCGAACCGGCCACGCAGCTTTGCCCGGCGGCGGCGAAAATCCCGGAGACCACGCCGTTCACGGCGGTGTCGATATCGACATCGGCAAACACCACGTGAGGGGATTTGCCGCCCAATTCCATCTGGCAGGGCACCAGGTTGTTGGCGGCGTTGCCGGCGACGCGCCGACCGGTCTCGGTGCTGCCGGTGAACACGTATTTGGCGATGTCCGGGTGGCGGGTCAATGCATCGCCGGTGACGGCGCCGTTGCCGGTGACCACGTTGACCACACCTGCCGGGAAGCCGGCTTCGATGATCAGTTCGGCCAGGGCCAGGGTGGAGGCACTGGCGTGTTCCGACGGTTTGATCACCACGGTGTTGCCGATGGCCAGGCATGGCGCGAGGGTGCCGGTGAGCAGCATCAGCGGCGAGTTCCACGGGGTAATCATGCCGACCACGCCCAACGGCTCGCGGCTGCTGTAGTTGAGCTGGTTGAGCTTGTTGACCGGAATCACCTCGCCTTGCAGCTTGTCGGCCATGCCGGCGAAGTAGATGTAGGCATCGGGCAGGGCGCTCATCTGGGCGCGCATTTCCCGCAGCAGCTTGCCGTTGTCGCGGGTTTCCAGCAGGGCCAGTTCTTCGGCGTGCTCGGCCACCAGTTGGGCCAGGCGGTACAACAATTTGCCTCGTGCGGTAGGCGTCATGTTCCGCCAGTGCGGGTCGTTGAAGGTCTTGTGGGCCGAGGCGACCGCGCGGGCGACATCACCGGCATCGGCCTGGGCAAACTGGTACCAGGGCTGGCCGGTGGTGGGGTCGAAACTGTCGACGTAGGTTTCGCTGGCAGGCGCAACGAAGCGGCCGTCGATAAACAGGTTGAGGCGGTTGCCCTCAAGGGTGCTGACCGTGGTTTTCATGCAAGAGTCCTGTAGGTGCGTGTCAAAGGGGCGCGTTTTCGAGCATCGCGATGCGGCCGCTGGCGGCGGAGCCGGTGTAGATGCCGAACTGCTGGTTCTGGCGCTCGCGGGCATAACGGCGGACCACCGAGCGCAGTTCATTGACCGGCATCTGTTCGATGGGCAAGTCGTCCAGCGGGAAGAAACGCAGGGTGTCGGGCAGCTCGGCGTCGAACGGGCCAAGCTGCGCGCGGTAGATCAGGTAGCCGGGGTCGGTGTCGTCGACATCGAAGGCCGAGTACAGGAAGGTCGATTCCTGCTCCACCGGCAGCGAGCTGTTACCGGCGTCGATAAAACCCTTGCGCTTGCCGGCTACCGGCAGCGTCCAGCCGCCTTGGCCATCGGCGCGGAACAGGATCCCGCCGCCGGCTTCGATCAGGTAGCCGATGATCATCTTGTGGGAGTCCAGCCAGCTGGCGGGCAGCGGGTCCTGGATGTTGGCGTAGCGGCCCCGGCAGAAACACAGCGGCAGCTTGGGGCTGGTGCCGAAGGCGCGCACCTGGCCGATCAGCACCAGGTGGTCGCCGGCTTCGATGCGCTGGTGCACGCTGCAGTCGAACCAGGTCAGGCTGTCGGTGAGGATCGGTGCGCCGGTGTGCACCGTGTCGTGGTTGACGGTGTGGAACTTGTCCGGCGACTTGGAGGCAAAGGTGCCGGAGACGTCGACCTGGCCTTCATGCAGCAGGTTCACGGCAAACTGTTCGGTGCCGGCAAACGCGGCATAGCTGGCGGCGGACTTGCCCACGCACACCAGCAGCAGCGGCGGGTCGAGGGACACCGAAGTGAACGAATTGGCGGTCATGCCACGAGGGTTGCCGTCGGCGTCATGGGTGGTGATGACGGTGACGCCGGTGACGAAGGTGCCGAAGGCCTGGCGCAAGGCGCCCGGATCGACGGCTGCAACGTTGGCGCTGATCACGGTGCTCGGCATCGGGGTACTCCTTTGTTCTTGTGGTGTGAAGCAAGCCTACGAGGAAGGGAAACCGTGGGCTTGCGTCGAAAAATGGTAACGAAGGTGAAAGTTTTGCTTCGGTTCGCAGTGCTCCGGCATTTCTATGGCAAATACATCAACCCTGTGGCGAGGGAGCTTGCTCCCGCTGGGCTGCGAAGCAGCCCCACAAAGGCAGCCGGGTTCTTTCAGGCGGACCATGGCGCGACTCATGGGGCCGCTCCGCGACCCAGCGGGAGCAAGCGCCCTCGCCACAATTGAGCGTCGTTTTTCAGTCAAACGTCAGTCCTTCGGCTGTTCCGCTTCCATCTCCGCCATGTCCTGGTAGCGGTCGGCAATCCGTGGGTGGGCACGGGAGCCATCACTGGCGCCGATGGCGATCAGCACTTCGTCGGGGCCCGGCGCATCGGCGACCTGGAAGTTGGCGGTGAGAAAGTGCGAGCGCTTGCCGGTTTCGCTCTTGTGCACCATCGGCAGCGAGAGCAGGGCGCCGGGGGCGTTGCGGGTGTTGGTGAAGCTCAGGTAGGCGGTGCCTTCCACGGCTTCGCGGAACAGGTTGCCGAAGCGCAGGGTGTGGATCAGGCCCGAGGCATGTTCGATTTCACCGTTGACCCCCACAGCGGCTGCCTTGCCGAAGGCTTCGACCTTGCCGCCGGGCATCAGGGCGATCAGGCGGCGGGTCATCTCGTAGCCCAGCCCTGGAGCCAGGCGCAGGATCTCGGGGCGCAGGTTTTCGACGAAGCCCTGGCCGGCCCAAGGGTTTTTCAACACGGCGGCGACCACGATCAGGGTGATGGGTTTGCCGGCGTCCTTGCCGCCTTCGATAAAGGTTTCTTCGATAAAGGTGCAGTACTTCCTGACGCCCAGATTTTCCAGATTCATGATGACTCGTCGCCCTTGTGGCTGTTGGTTGTGGCCTTAGGCTAGGAGCATCGGCCAACAGCGTCTTCCATGGTTTACGAGTGCAAATCCGCTGGACATTGCTCTGAACCGGCGCAAGTATCGGGCGGGCCTGGCAGGCAACGTGGCTGCCGTGACCTCCTTGTTCGGGTGAGTGCCTTGAATCGAGAAATGCAGATACTGTCGTTGCGCGATGTGGCCAGTCAGATCAACTCCGGCGGTGATCTGCAGTCGATGCTGCACCAGTTGGTGTACGCCAGTTGCCGCCACACCCACTGGACCATGAGCTCGATCATGGCCATCGACATGGACGCCGGCTTCGGCCACGTCATCGCCCGCCACGACCCGACCCTGGTGCAACGCCCGCTGGTGGATTGCTGGGAGCTGTCGTCCAGCCCGGTGATGACTGCCCTGCAACGCAACGAGGCGGTATTCATCCGCGACGTGCGCGAATGCGAGTACCCCGGCTACCGCCGTGAATCCCTGGAGCGCGATTACCGCACGGTGATGGTGATGCCGATGAACTGCACCGACTTCGACGGTCGGCCCATGGTGCTCAGCGTGATTTCCCGCACGCTGATGGACGTGTCGGAAGAAGACCGGGTGTTCCTTGGCATGATCATCCACCTGGGCGCCATTGCCGTGGAACGCCAGCGCCAGCTGGAAGCCGAGCGTCGCGCCGCCGAGCGCCTGCAGCAGGCGTTGCATGTGCACACCACGATGCTGGAACACGTGTTGGGCGGCGGCTCGGTGACGTCGTTGTCGCTGATGGTGGGCGACCAGTTGCCCAACCCGGTGATCGCCGTGGACTTCACCGCCAACCAGGTGGTGGCGGGGCGCTCGCCGGATACCGCCTTGTTCGACGATAACGCCTGGCAGGCCGCGGTCGCCGGGGTGCTCAGCGTGCAGATCACCAAGGCGGCCCAGGAAAGCTTGCGCAGCGCCCTGCGCAACACGGTCAACCTGTTCCTTGACGATGGCCAGCGCCAGTTTACGTTGCGGGCGCAGATCGAACCGTTGATGGTCGACCACGAACTGGTGGGCGCGCTGGTGCTGTTCCCGGTGGCGGTGCCGGTCAACGAGCTGGATTTGCTGATGCTGGAAAGCGCCAAGTTCGCCTTGAGCGTGCAGATGATGCGCAGCTTTATCCGCTTTCGGTTTGAAACCCGCACCCAGACCGAGTTGCTGTTCGAAGTGCTCGAAGGCCGCTGGCGCGATGCCGATGACATCCAGCAACGCGCCCAACGCCTGGGCATCAGCTTCAGCACGCCACAGCAGATGATCATCATCGACTACGGCGCCAAGGCCCGGGAGGCGAAGAACCTGCACCACAACGTCGCCCGCATCCTGCAACGGGCGGGGATGCAGGCCACGGTGATCATCGTCGACAACGGGCTGGTGTGCCTGGTGCCGGCGGAAGGCGAGCGCTTGAGCAAAATCAAACGCCAGATTGCGGATGACCTGGCGCACTACCTGGGTGCCGAGCCGATACTGCTGGCCAGCGGCGTGTGCCGGGTGTTGGCGGATTATCCGGCTGCGTGGGAGCGCTGCCGGCGCTTGATCGAGATTGCCCGTTCGTTCGGCCGCAGCGGGCCGATCTCCGATCAGGATTTCGGGCCGATCCCGATCTTCGTCGCGGCCGTGGGCGGCGAGGATATTCGCACCTTCGTCAACGACAGCGTCGGCGCGATGCTCGCCCATGACCGCAAGCACCAGACGCCGTACCTGGAAACCCTGACCGCGTACCTGCGGGAAAGCTGCCGCAGCCAGGCCTGCGCGGACGCGATGGGGGTGCATGTGACGACGCTGCGCTACCGGCTGGCGCGGATTCAGGAGTTGTTCGGGATTGATGTGGAAACGCCGGAACGCCGGTTTGCCACGGAGTTGGCGATTCATTTGCAGCGGGTGATTGATAGCTGACGGGTAGCATTGCTCCACTTAATAGGAAGCATTACTATTCACGTCCCGCCTCCCCAGTGCTCCCTTGATGATTCCTCAGCCGCCCCGCAGACCAGGCTTTTTCGAGCACTACGAAGAGTTGATCGGGACCTGGACGCGCCGCCTGAGAAACCGTCAGCAGGCCGAAGACCTGGCCCACGACACCTTTGTGCGGGTGCTTGAGTCCAGGTCGACCGAGGTTGAGCAACCTCGCGCCTATCTGCATCAAACGGCGCGCAATATCGCCGTTGACGCTTATCGCCGCGAGGACCGTCGGGAGGCGATGGCCCTGGAAGCCTTTGATCAGCGTTCGCCCCACAGTGGCGACCCGGAGCATTTCATGCACGCAATCCAGCTGGCGGACTCCATCGAGCGGGCGCTGGCCGAGCTGCCGCTCAATTGCCGCAAGATTTTCATCTGGCAGAAAATCGAGGGCCTGACCCAGCAGGAAATCGCCGAACGCCTGGGCCTGTCTAAAAACATGGTGGAAAAGTATATGATCCGCACCCTGCGGCATCTACGTGACCGCCTGGATGCGATGGCACCATGACCAATGCCCGCTTTGAAACAGGATCTTCCATGATGGATACCCGTAAGTGTGCCTGCGGCAGTGCGACGGCCCGCGACGAGGCGGCGCAGTGGTTTGTGCGTGTGCAGGACAGCCAACTGAGCGTCGAAGAACGCGAGCGTTTTGATGCCTGGCGTGCGGAGCATGCCGAACACCAGTATGAATTTGATGTGCTGCAAGGCTTGTGGAGCGCCACCGACCTGTTGCCCAAGGCGCGCTTGCAGGCGTTGTGCGATGCCCCGGAACCGCGTGCAAAGCGCCGGCCCGTGCTGCGTTATGCGGTGGCGGCCAGTGTGCTGGCGGTGGCACTGGGCCTTGGGTTGTTCAGTGGCCTGGATCATCCGGCGACGTACAACGCCGAGTTCCGCACCGCATTGGGGGAGCGCAGGCAGGTGGCGTTGCCCGACGGCTCGCTGATGGATTTGAACAGCCGCAGCGTGGTGGCGGTGCACTATGTAAAAGGCCAGCGCGGCATCGAACTCAAGCAGGGCGAGGCGATGTTCAGCGTCGAGCACGACACCAGCCGGCCCTTTGTGGTGGCGGCCGGGGCAGGGCAGGTGACGGTCACGGGTACGCGTTTCGACGTGCGCCGCGATGACGACCAGACCCGCGTGGTGGTCGAGGCCGGCACGGTCAAGGTGCAAGGGCGCTCACCCGATGAAATCGTGATGCTCACGGCCGGTCGGGGCACCCATGTGGATGCCCAGGGTCAGGTGGCGACTGCCTACGCGGTCAACCCCGAAGAGCTGACGGCCTGGCGCACTGGCAAACTGGTGTTCAACAACGCCACCCTCGGTGAAGTGGCCCGGGAAGTCTCGCGTTACCGCGAGCAACCGTTGCGGGTCAGTGCGCCTGCGGTGAGCAACCTGCGGTTGACCAGCGTGTTCAAATCCACCGACACCGACGCCTTGCTCAAGGCCTTGCCGCACATTCTTCCGGTGGCCCTGCGCACCTTGCCTGACGGTAGCCAGGAAATAATTTCACGATAGATTCAGGTTTTTTCCGAGTTCTTCGTCTTCTTGTGCAACTGCAACTGGTTTGCATTAACAGCCGCACTCTCTTGCGATCACAGGACTCCGTTCGACGTGAAAAAACTCGCCGTGAAAAACAATAAATCATCCCGCTGGGCACCCCTTGCCCTCGCCCTGGCGGTCAGCGCCGTACTGCCGGCGGCCTATGCTGACGACGCGATTCATATCCAGGCCCAGTCCCTGGGCTCGGCCTTGAGCCAGTTGGGCCAGCAAACGTCCCTGCAAGTGTTTTTCAGCCCCGACATGGTGGCCGGCAAACAAGCCCCGGCCGTGGACGGCAACCTGTCGCCGGAGCAAGCCTTGCGCCAATTGCTGCAAGGCAGCGGCCTGGATTACCAGATCGATGCCGGCTCCGTGACCTTGCGCCCGCTCGCCAAGGGCACCGGTGAGGCGGGTTCGCCGCTGGAGCTGGGCGCCACCGACATCAAGGTGGTCGGCGACTGGCTGGGCGACGCGAATGCCGAAGTGGTGCAGAACCACCCCGGCGCGCGTACCGTCGTGCGCCGTGAGGCCATGGTGGAGCAGGGCGCGATGAACGTCGGTGACGTGCTGCGGCGTATCCCCGGTGTGCAGGTGCAGGAAGCCAACGGCACCGGCGGCAGTGATATTTCCCTTAACGTCGGCGTACGCGGGCTGACGTCGCGCCTGTCTCCGCGCTCCACTGTTTTGATCGATGGCGTACCGGCGGCATTTGCCCCGTACGGTCAGCCGCAGTTGTCGATGGCACCGATTTCCTCGGGCAACCTCGACAGCATCGACGTGGTTCGCGGCGCGGGTTCCGTGCGCTATGGGCCACAGAACGTCGGCGGCGTGATCAACTTCGTGACCCGTGCCATCCCGGAAAAGTTTTCCGGTGAAGTCGGCACCACGCTGGAAACCGCCGCGCACGGCGGCTGGAAACACATTGAAAACGCCTTCATCGGCGGCACCGCCGACAACGGTATCGGTGCTGCGTTGCTGTATTCCGGGACCAAGGGTGACGGCTACCGCGACCGCAACAACTCCAACGACATCGACGACGTGATCTTCAAGACCCACTGGGCGCCGACCGATCAAGACGATTTCTCGCTGAACTTCCACTACTACGACGCCAGCGCTGACATGCCCGGTGGCCTGACCCAGAAGCAGTACGACGCCAACCCATATCAATCGGTGCGTGACTGGGACAACTTCAATGGCCGGCGCAAGGATATGTCGTTCAAGTACATCCGGCAGATCGACGACCGCACCCAGGCTGAAGTGCTGACCTACTACTCCGACAGTTTCCGCGGCAGCAACATCGCCAACCGCGACCTGAAGACCCTGGGTTCCTACCCGCGCACCTACTACACCTTCGGCATCGAGCCGCGGGTGTCCCATGTGTTTGACGTGGGGCCGAGCACCCAGGAAGTCAGCGTCGGGTATCGTTACCTCAAGGAAGGCATGCACGAGCAGGCCACCAGCCTGGCGCTGGTCAACAACGTGCCGACGCCCGTGGGCCAGAGTGACGGCCACGTTTACCAGGACCGTACCGGTGGCACCGAGGCCAACTCGTTCTATATCGATAACAAGATTGATATCGGCAAATGGACCGTCACCCCGGGCATTCGCTTTGAGCAGATCCGCACCGAATGGCACGACCGCCCGGTGGTGGGCCTGAACGGCGCGATGGTTCAGGAGAAGCGCCGCGAGATCCACAACAACGAACCGCTGCCGGCCCTGAGCGTGATGTACCACGTCTCCGATGCCTGGAAACTGTTCGCCAACTACGAAACGTCCTTCGGCAGCCTGCAGTATTTCCAGCTGGGCCAGGGTGGTAACGGCAACCAGACGGCAAACGGCCTGAACCCGGAAAAAGCCAAGACCTACGAAATCGGTACCCGCTACAACGACAACGTCTGGGGCGGCGAAGTGACGTTGTTCTACATCGACTTCTCGGACGAGCTGCAATACGTCAGCAACGATGTGGGCTGGACCAACCTCGGCGCCACCAAGCACGAAGGTATCGAAGCCTCGGCCCACTACGACCTGTCGAACCTGGACCCGCGCCTCGACGGCCTGACCGCCAACGCCGGCTTTACTTACACCAAGGCTACCTCCGAAGGGGACGTTGCCTTCAAGGGCCGCGACTTGCCGCTGTACTCCCGTGAAGTGGCCACCGTTGGGCTGCGCTACGACGTCAACCACTGGACCCACAACCTGGACGTCTACGCGCAGTCCGGCCAGCGTGCGCCGGGCACCGGTACCACCTATATCACCCAGCCGACTGCCGACGGCCAGTACGGGGATATTCCCGGCTATGTTTCGGTCAACGTGCGCAGCGGTTATGACTTCGGTGCGCAGCTGTCGAACCTGAAGCTGGGCGTTGGGGTCAAGAACGTCTTCAACCAGGAGCATTACACCCGCTCCAGCGACAACAACTCGGGGATTTACCTGGGCGAACCGCGCACATTCTTTGTGCAGGCCAGCGTAGGGTTCTGATCCCTGGTATCGGTAGTTCTTTGTGGCGAGGGGACACGCTTCCTCGCCACAGCCTTTCTTCCTACTCTTTTGCGAACGATTTTCTGCGTCCGCAGGAACTGAATCCGACAGGTCTGCCACACAAGGAGGTGCCCACTTTCCATGGGATACCTTGCATCGTCGAGGTGCCTTTGATCCGAGAGTGAATCGTGTCAATACGCCGAACCGGAGATGCTTATGTCGGTACCCTCACTCAATCAATCCCCTTCCACCTCCTCCAATACACCCGAGCAGTCCAAGGCCGATACCGTCACGTTAACGCTGACACGCTCACCTTCCGGCCAAGAGTCGGTCGCCGTCAGTTTCGGCACCCCGGATAATAAAGCCGGCCCGATGTTCGCCGGCCCGCAGGCGCAGAGCACTGTGGATCCCCGTGGCTTTGCCCCCGGTTCATTCCCTGCGTCAAATCCCAACAGCTTCCTGGGTGGGCTGATTGGACAGTTGCAGGGGCTTCTGAATAGCCTGACGTCGATGTTCAACCCCTTCCGTCCCGGCCCCGGTTATGGCCGTCCTGACCCTTTCAATCCACACCGGCCAGATCCCGCGTGTTGCCGTCCGACCCCCGGCAAGCCCGAGCCTGGCTTCGGTAGCCCGGACCCCCACTATTCGAGGCGCAGCAACGATCAACTGGGGGAGTTGCTCAAGGACAACTTCAACGCGTTCAGGGCGCCGGGCAAGTCCTACGTCACTCGGGAAAGCCTGGAGAGTGTGGCGGGCAAACGGTTGACCGGTAACGAGGCCAGTGACCAGAACATCCTTTTGGCCCGGGAACTGCTGCGCCGTCCCGAGGTGATGCAGGCTTTTGATCGACGTGGCGGGACCGGCAATCTGGATGGTCGAATCACCCGGCAAGACCTCGACGCCGTGCTCAACTCCGACAACCCGTTGAAGTACCAGAGCGACAAACAGATCGCCGAGCAGATGTTGAAGGACTTCAATGCCCTGAAGGGCGGTTTCTGGAGCAGCTCCATCAGTATCAAAGACCTGCAACGCATGGCCGCATCACCTTTGACCGGGAACCCAAGGCAGGACTCGCTCATCCAGTTGGCCCGGGAAGTTACCCAACGCTCCAGCCTGTTGAAGCAAATGGACAATATCGGCAGCCGGGATAACGACGGCAAGATCGTCAAGGACGCCCTGCGCTGGTTGTCGCGCTAAACCCGTTTTAACCCGATCACGCCACGAACCCTTCGTGGCGCGATTTCCCGCGTTGATCATTCCACTGTGTTTAAACTCCCCGCCAGGGCTCAGACATGAATTCAACGTCGTTTGGATCGCGCAATCCCGGCTCCCGGCCAGCCTGTAATCCGCCGGCGGGCACAGCGGCCTTGCCGCCGGGCAACACACATGAAGAGGGTGCCGAAGCCCGGCGCGTGAAGAACTTCACGGGGCAGCGCAAGTTTCAGGCCCCGGCTGCTGACGACTTCATCAAAGGCATGTTGCCCCAGGGGCAGTTGCCTTCCACCCAAGCGTCTGTGCCAAGCCCGTTGTGCTCAGTGCTGGGGGCTATGGTCGGCGCGATCAAACGCCTTTGGCAGGCGGCGAAACCGGGGGCGCCGCAGGCACGAAAAGCTGACTGAGTTTTCGGTTTTTACATGTTGTCATTGGAACACTTCGCGACTGCGGAACCATCGCCGCCCGCGCACCACAGATCTTTGGCTTGTTGGTCGCGCGCGCGATACGGCTGTCACCGGGTGTGATGAAGCGGCAAGCGTGGATCTAAAATTGGTGGAGATAAAACATGAGAATTGATGGCGGGTCAGGCTACCTGCAGCCCGGCGGTACAGGCCGGTTTGACGCAACACCGGATGAGGCATTGCGCACTGTCCAGGCCGCTTCAAGTGAAGCCACGG
>NZ_AHHC01000054.1:0-49495 GCF_000242655.1 Pseudomonas sp. PAMC 25886 | reverse complement strand
GAAGCCAGCAGCGGTCGCCTGCCGCTGGACGTGCTGATCGGCTTGGGCGCCGGCTCCGAAGAGCACATCGACGGTCGCCACAGCCACCATGATCATCACCACGAAGGTGAAGACGACCACGACCACGACCACGACGCCTTTGATTCGATCTCCATCGAGCTGCCCCAGGCTGACGAAAGCCTGCTGCTCGACGCCCTGACCCAACTGGTGGTCCAGCACGGCATCCTGCGGGTCAAGGGTTTCGCGGCGATCCCGAACAAGCCGATGCGCCTGCTGATCCAGGGCGTGGGCACGCGTTTCGACAAGCACTTCGACCGCGCCTGGCGCGCCGATGAGCCGCGCGCCACGCACCTGGTGCTGATCGGCCAGGAACTGGACGCCGCCTTGCTCGAAGCGCAATTGCGCGCTGCCCTCAGCGTTTAAACCATGCACCTGCTCAGGACCCAGCCCGGTGGTTTCGTCTCGGATGACAACATTGCCGACCTTGGCCAAACCCCCGCCGAGCTGGTGATCCTGTGCAGCGGTGACTCCAGCCTGGCGCTGCTGGCAGAAGCGGCCCAGCAGTTGCCCGAGGATTACCCGAGCCTGCGCCTGGCCAATCCGATGCAGGTGCAGAACCACGCCTCGGTCGACCTGTACGTGGACGAGGTACTGCGCCACGCCAAGGTCATCCTGATTTCGCTGCACGGCGGTATCGGCTATTGGCGGTACGGCATCGAGCGCCTCGTTGAGCTGGCCGAGCGCGGTGTGCAACTGATCCTGGTGCCGGGGGATGATCGCCCGGACCCGGAACTCAGTGGCCTGAGCACCGTGGGCGTGGAGGAGCGTGACCGGCTTTGGCACTTTTTGCGCCAGGGCGGCCTGGGCAATGCGCTGGATTTCTATCGTTGCCTGGCGGCCGGCTACCTGGGCCGCGATTACGCCTGGGACGAACCGCAAACCCTGCCGCGTACCGCGATTTATCACCCGCACAAAGCGAATGCCCGCCTCAACGATTGGCAGGCCGACTGGCAACCTGGTTTTCCGGTGGCGGCGGTGCTGTTCTACCGGTCCCATTTGCAGGCGGCCAATACCGGTTTTATCGATGTGTTTTGCCAGCGCTTGCAGGCGGCGGGTCTTAATCCGTTGCCGATGGCGGTGGCCAGTTTGAAAGAACCCGGCTGCCTGACGGTGGTCGAGGACCTGCTGGACGAAGTGCACGCCTCGGTGATTCTCAACACCACCGGCTTTGCCCAATCCAGCCCCGAAGCGCCGCACCTGCGGCCGTTTCGCCGCAACATCCCGGTGATCCAGGCGATTTGCGCCCAGGACAACGAGCCCGGCTGGCAGGCCAGCGAACAAGGCCTCGGCCCGCGCGACCTGGCGATGCACATTGCCTTGCCGGAACTGGACGGGCGCATCATCAGCCGGCCCATCAGCTTCAAGGACCTGGCCTGGCGCAGCGAGCGCAGTCAGTCGGATGTGGTGTGCTACCGCGCGCAGCCTGAGCGTATGGACTTTGTCGCCGAGCTGGCGCGGCGCTGGGTCGATCTGGCACGGGTACCGAATGGCGAAAAGCGTATCGCGCTGATCCTCGCCAACTACCCGACCCGGGACGGACGTATCGGCAATGGTGTGGGGCTGGACACGCCGGCCGCCGCGCTGAATATCCTGCGGGCCTTGAAGATCGAAGGTTATCCGTTGCCGGACGTGCTGCCGGAGAGCGGCACGGCGTTGATTCAGGAGCTGTTGGGCGGCGTCAGCAATGACCTCGACAGCCTTGACCTGCGTCCCTGTCATCAAAGCCTCGCGCTCGATGACTATGAAGCGATGTTCAACCGCTTGCCCGAATCCAATCGCCAGGCGGTGTTGGCACGCTGGGGCACGCCCCATAACGACCCGATGTTCCGCGACGGCCGCATGATGATCGCCGGCCTGCGCTTTGGCCTGACCTTCGTTGGCATCCAGCCAGCCCGGGGTTATCAAGTGGACGCCAGCGCGGTTTATCACGATCCCGACCTGGTGCCGCCCCATGGCTACCTGGCGTTCTACTTCTGGTTGCGCCAGACCTACGGCGCCCACGGCGTGATCCACGTCGGCAAGCACGGCAACCTGGAGTGGCTGCCGGGCAAGGGCGTCGGGCTTTCGGAAAATTGCTGGCCTGACGCACTGCTGGGGCCGTTGCCGAACATCTACCCGTTTATCGTCAACGATCCGGGCGAGGGCGCCCAGGCCAAGCGCCGTACACAGGCGGTGATCATCGACCACCTGATGCCGCCGCTGACGCGCGCCGAAACCTACGGGCCGCTGCGCGACCTGGAGCTGTTGGCCGACGAATATTATGAAGCCCAACTGCTCGACCCACGGCGCGCCCGCGAGCTGCAAAAAGATATCCTCAAGCTGGTGCGGGAAACCCGTATCGACCAAGAGTTGGCTCTCGACGAAAACCTCGACAACGATGCCGACGCCGCCATCTGGCTGCCACGCCTGGACACTTACCTGTGTGACTTGAAGGAGTCGCAGATTCGCGATGGCCTGCACATCTTCGGTGAGTCGCCCGAGGGCCGGTTGCGCATCGACACCTTGCTGGCGTTGCTGCGCATTCCGCGTGGCGATGGTCGTGGGCCGCAGTCGAGCCTGCTGCGGGTACTGGCCAAGGCCTTTGAGTTGGGCTTCGACCCGCTGGATTGTGCCCTGGCCGAGCCGTGGACCGGGCGTCGTCCCGAGGTGTTGCAGAAGATCGATACGCAATTGTGGCGCACCGCAGGCGACACCCGCGAACGCCTCGAACTGTACGCCGCCCGCCTGATCGAGCAGGCGCTGGAAGGGCCGGTGGAGCAGCTTGAAGAGCGCGGCTGGGAAGACGTCAAGTCGGTGATCGAGAGCTTGCGCATCGTCGTCGCGCCGCGCCTGGATGCTTGCGGCCCGGCGGAAATGCGTGGCTTGCTGGATGCCCTGAGCGGGCGTTTCGTGCCGGCTGGCCCCAGTGGCGCGCCGAGCCGGGGCCGTCTGGACGTACTGCCCACCGGGCGTAATTTTTTCTCGGTGGATGTGCGTAACCTGCCGACCACCACCGCCTGGCGCATCGGTTTCCAGTCGGCGAACCTGATTCTTGAGCGTCACCTGCAAGACCACGGCGACCACCTGCGCCAACTCGGCCTGTCGGTGTGGGGCACTGCCACCATGCGCACCGGCGGCGACGACATCGCCCAGGCCATGGCGCTGATGGGCGTGCGCCCGGTGTGGGCCACGGGCAGCCAGCGGGTGGATGACTTTGAAGTCCTGCCGATCAGCCTGCTGGACCGGCCACGAGTGGATGTGACGTTGCGCGTGTCGGGGTTCTTCCGCGATGCGTTCGCCAACCTGATCCGCCTGTTCGACGCGGCGGTGCAAGCCGTGGCCGCGCTGGACGAGCCCGACGACCTGAACCCGCTGGCGGCCAAGGTGCGCAGCGAGCGTGAGGCCTTGCGCCTGTCGGGCCTGGACGAGGAGGACGCCGCGAAACAGGCGGGTTGGCGGATCTTCGGTGCCAAGCCCGGTGCCTACGGTGCCGGTGTGCAGGGCGCAATTGACGGACGCCTGTGGCAGAGCCGCGAAGACCTGGCCGAGGTTTACCTGAACTGGGGTGGCTACGCCTATGGCGGCTCCGATGACGGCACCGCCGCCCGCGAACAGTTTGCCCAGCGCTTGAGCCAGGTGCAGGCGGTGTTGCAGAACCAGGACAACCGCGAGCACGATTTGCTCGACTCCAATGATTACTACCAATTCCAGGGCGGTATGCTTGCCGCCGTGGAAACCCTGAGCGGCGATAAGGCCGCCAGCTATCATGGCGACCACAGCCAGCCGGACCTGCCGAAGGTCCGCACGCTGAAGGAAGAGTTGAGCCGGGTGATCCGTGCCCGGGCGGCCAACCCGAAGTGGATCGAAGGGGTGAAGCGCCACGGCTACAAAGGCGCGTTCGAGATGGCGGCCACCGTGGACAATCTGTTCGCGTTCGACGCCACCACCGCGCTGATCGACGATCATCAGTACGCGTTGCTGGCCGACGCCTATTTGCTCGACCCGGACACCCGGGCCTTTGTGCAGCAGCACAACCCGGATGCCCTGCGGGACATGACCGAGCGCATGCTCGAAGCCCAGCAGCGCGGCCTGTGGCAGGAGCCCGGGGCGTACCGTGAGGCGTTGGAAAACCTGTTGTTGGATATAGAAGAAGGCAGTTGATGACCGACCTCCCGCATTTCCCGCTGTCTGCCGTTGTCGGCGCCGATGACCTGAAACTGGCCCTGTGCCTGACCGCCATCGACCCGAAAATTGGCGGCGTGCTGATCGAAGGCCCGCGCGGCATGGCCAAGTCCACCCTGGCGCGCGGCCTGGCAGACCTGCTCGCCAGTGGTCAGTTCGTCACGCTGCCCTTGGGCGCCACCGAGGAGCGGCTGGTGGGCACCCTCGATCTGGACGCGGCGCTCGGCGAGGGCCGCGCACAATTTTCCCCCGGCGTGCTGGCCAAGGCCGACGGTGGCGTGCTCTATGTCGATGAAGTCAACTTGCTGCCCGACCATCTGGTGGACCTGCTGCTGGACGTGGCCGCCAGCGGCACCAACCTGATCGAGCGCGACGGCATTTCTCACCGGCATTCGGCGCGCTTTGTGCTGATCGGCACCATGAACCCGGAAGAGGGCGAGTTGCGCCCGCAATTGCTCGACCGGTTTGGTTTCAACGTGGCGCTGAGCGGGCACACCCAGCCCGCCGAGCGTGGGCAGATCATCCGTCGCCGCCTGGATTTCGACAACGATCCCCAGGGTTTCTGCGAGCAATGGGCCGATCAGCAGGCCGCGTTGCGCGAGCGCTGCACCCAGGCACGGGCGCTGTTGGAGAGCATCCCGCTGGATGACCAGGCGCTGGCGCAGATTACCGAGCGCTGCTTTGCCGCTGGTGTGGACGGCTTGCGCGCAGACCTGGTCTGGCTGCGTGGCGCCCGTGCCCATGCGGCTTGGCGGGGCGCTACGGCCATCAGCGAAGAAGATATCGAAGCCGTCGCGGAATTTGCCCTGCGCCATCGCCGCCAGGAGCAATCCCCGCCTGCAACGCCGCCCGCTGGCGGTCAATCACCCAAGCCCAATGATGCACCTGAAGGCCAGGGCCAATGGGGCGACATGCCCGCACCCGCACTGCCGACAGGCGCTCGCCGAGCCGTGCCCACCTGGCCAAAAAAGCCCTAGGCATTCGCCCCAAGCCTGATGCGGGGGCGGATGCGCGGCCCAAGGCGGGTCGACTGAACAAGGGCCGGCGAGGCCAGGCGCGCAGCGCGGCGCAAGGTTCGATCAACTGGCCGGGCACGCTGCTCGGCGGGCGACCGCAACGCCGTGAAGACCTGTTGTATCAACTGCGCAGCCGCACGCCCCATGAGCTGTGGCTGGTAATTGTCGATGCATCGGCCTCCACCCGGCGGCATCAGTCGTTGAGCGATGCCAAGGGGTTGCTGGCCCAGCTGTTTGACGATGCCTATCGGCAGCGGGCGCGCATGGCGTTGCTCACTGCGAGCGGGCAGTCGCCGAAATGGCAGGTGCAGGGATTAAAGGCAGCCAAGGGGCTCAATCACTGGCTTGATGGCCTCGGCGCAGGCGGCGGCACGCCATTGTTGGCAGCGCTGAACGAAGCGGGGCAGTGGTTGGCGGCCAGACACACGCGTTATCCGGCGGAGCAGCAGCGGTTGCTGGTGATCACCGATGGACGGCTGAAGGATGTGACGGGGCTGCCGCCACTGGGCTGCCCGGGCTTGCTGGTGGACATCGAGCGCGGCCCGATTCGGTTGGGGCGCGCGAGGCAGCTGGCTACGGAGTTACAGATTGATTATCGGCATATCGATAACCTGTAAGCGCCGGCACATTCGGCCAGAGATCCGCCACCAGAAACAAGCGTTCGGCCTCTTCCCATTCGCCTTCGCTGTTTTCCACCAGGCGCACCAGCAATTGAGCGGGCGCCATGGGGTCCAGTTCGGTTAGCCAGTGCTGCATCCGGGCCGCGTCCCAGGCTTCGTCCGCCGGGTAGTGTGCCGGCGCCAGCCACGCGTGGCGGGGCAGCGGTTGCCAGCGACCGGCGGGGCTTTGTTCGATAAACCTCGACCAGTCGCGCTGATGCAGCCAGCGCCCATTTAAATGCTGCGGATGCGCGCCCACCGGCGCGTGCGCCATGCCGGGCCAGGGGTAGAGCAAATACCCGCCCAGCCATAGATGGGCATCAAAGTCCTGGATATCCAGGGCCGCCAGCACTTCACGGCTCTCCGGCCGGGCGGAGATCGGCAGTTGATGCTGGGCCAGATGGGCCAGCTTGCGGTCCAGCCGGTCGTGGCAGCCCGGGCCCAGCCATTGGGCGGTGTCCCGGCCGTCGCCGTCCTGGGGGCCGAGGTAGAGTTTGATCGCCAGTTCCAGATGGTGCACGCCGTCTCGGTCACGCAGCAGCATGTCGAGCTCGCCCAGGGTATGCCCGGCCTGGCGGATCGGCAGGTTGGCCGCGAGCAATTCCACGCCCGGCGCATGCTGCACAGCAAATTGCCACAACCGTTCGTAATACAACCCCAGCCGCCGGGTGCGCGCCTGGCTCAGCCAGTGCAGCAAGGCGCTGCTGTCCTGGTCCAGTTGGCGCAGCCAGTGCTCCAGCAAATGCGGGGCCTGCACCCAGTCGCTGCCGGTCAGCGGGTGACGTTGCGGCCACGGGGTTTGCGCGAGCATCGGCGGGGCGAGCATCACCCACGCGAGGTCGCGCACCTCGGGGTGACGCAGTTGGCGGGGCAGGTGCTGTAAATCAGGGAACAGGGTCATGGTCCGAGCATAGCCTTTTACAGCCGGAAAGGGGGCTGAGAACCGTTGTCGTCTGGGGTTTGCGGCGACAAAGGATTTTGTGTAACGCCGGCTTTCGCCCATAATCGTTCTTTTTTGCAGAACCCGAACCCCGCAGGAGCCCCATGGAGCAATTTCGCAATATCGGCATTATCGGTCGCCTGGGCAGTACCCAGGTGTTGGACACCGTCCGCCGGCTGAAAAAGTTTCTGCTCGAGCGCCACCTGCATGTGATCCTCGAAGACACCATCGCTGAAATCCTCCCGGGCCACGGCCTGCAAACCTCGTCGCGCAAAATGCTCGGTGAAGTCTGCGACATGGTGATCGTGGTGGGTGGCGACGGCAGCCTGCTGGGCGCCGCCCGTGCGCTGGCGCGGCATAACGTGCCGGTGCTGGGGATCAACCGTGGGAGCCTGGGGTTCCTCACCGATATTCGCCCCGACGAGCTGGAAGTCGAAGTGGCCAAGGTCCTGGACGGTCACTACCTGGTGGAAAACCGCTTCCTGCTGCAGGCTGAAGTGCGCCGCCACGGTGAAGCCATCGGCCAGGGCGATGCCCTCAACGACGTGGTGCTGCACCCCGGCAAATCGACGCGGATGATCGAGTTCGAGCTGTACATCGACGGCCAGTTCGTGTGCAGCCAGAAGGCCGACGGCCTGATCGTCGCCACACCGACCGGCTCTACCGCGTACGCGCTGTCTGCCGGCGGGCCGATCATGCATCCCAAGCTGGATGCCATTGTGATCGTGCCGATGTACCCCCATATGTTGTCCAGCAGACCGATTGTGGTCGACGGCAACAGTGAGCTGAAAATCGTGGTCTCCAAAGACATGCAGATCTACCCGCAAGTCTCCTGCGACGGGCAGAACCATTTCACCTGCGCCCCCGGTGACACCATCACCGTGAGCAAAAAGGCGCAGAAGCTGCGGTTGATCCATCCGCTGGACCACAACTACTACGAAGTGTGCCGGACCAAGCTGGGCTGGGGCAGCCGCTTGGGGGGTGGAGGCGACTGATGCTCGATCCCGCGCGTAGCTACGACCTGATTGGTGACGTGCACGGTTGCGCTCATACCCTTGAGCACTTGCTCGACCAATTGGGTTACCACAAGCAGGGCGGCACCTGGCGCCACCCGTCGCGAATGGCCGTGTTCCTCGGCGATATCATCGACCGCGGGCCGCGTATCCGCGAGGCGCTGCACATCGTCCACGACATGACCGAGGCCGGCCAGGCGCTGTGCATCATGGGTAACCATGAGTTCAACGCGCTGGGCTGGAGCACGCCGGCCACCCCGGGCAGCGGCAAGCAATTCGTGCGCGAGCACACGCCACGCCATGCGCGGTTGATCCAGGAAACCCTGACCCAGTTCGAACAGCACCCGGCGGACTGGCACGACTTCCTCGGCTGGTTCTACGAGATGCCGCTGTTTGTCGATGCCGGGCGGTTCCGCGTGGTGCACGCGTGCTGGGACAACGGCTTTATCGAACCCCTGCGCGCGCATTTCCCGGACGGCTGCATCGACCAGCACTTCCTGCAAGCCGCCGCCGTGCCCGGCAGTTTCGCCAGCAATGCCTTCGACCGCCTGCTGCGCGGCACCGACATGCGGCTGCCGGACGGCCTGACCCTGACCGGTGGCGACGGCCTGACGCGCTCGTTTTTCCGCACCAAATTCTGGGAAGACGACCCGAAGACCTACGGCGACATCGTGTTCCAGCCCGATGCGCTTCCGGAGCCGGTGGCCGCCACGCCACTCTCGTCCAGCGAGAAAAATTCCCTGCTGCGCTATGGCGTCGACGAACCGTTGCTGTTCGTCGGCCACTACTGGCGCAGCGGCAAACCGGCACCGATCCGCCCGAACCTGGCCTGCCTGGACTACAGCGCAGTGCTGTACGGCAAGCTGGTGGCCTACCGACTGGATCAGGAAACCCGCCTGGACCCGCGTAAATTTGTTTGGGTCGACGTTGAGCGCCCTGAGGTTATTTCATGAGTACCGTGGCTGTTTTACGTTTGCCGCTGGCGGTGGATTTGAGTGGTTTCGTCAAACTGCTGCAACGCATGCAAGTGCCCCATCGCGTGAGCGAGGAAGCCGGGGAGCAGGTGTTGTGGGTGCCCGATGCCATCAGCGAAGACGTGAAGGTCTTGTACCAGCGCTTTCCTGCCGGCGACCCGGACCAGCAACTGGATATTCCGGACCAGGCACCGCCGGCCCGGCGCCCCGGGTTTGTCCAGCAGTTGCGCCACAGCCCGGTCACCGGGCTGGTGCTGCTGCTGAGCATCATTGTCGGTGCGGTCACGCTGCTGGGGGATAACCTGCAGGCGATGAGCTGGCTGACTTTCCTGCCGTTCAGCGTGGTCGGTGAGTACATCCGATTCACGCCATTGACCGACAGCCTGGCGTCGGGACAGTGGTGGCGGTTGGTCACGCCGATGCTGATCCACTTCGGCATCCTGCACCTGGCCATGAACGGCATGTGGTACTGGGAGCTGGGGCGGCGTATCGAGCTGCGCCAGGGCAGTATCAACCTGCTGGGCCTGACGCTGTTGTTCAGCCTGGTGTCCAACTACGCTCAATATTATTTTGGTGGTCCCGGCCTGTTTGGCGGGTTGTCCGGCGTGCTGTACGGCTTGCTCGGGCATTGCTGGATCTATCAATTGTTGTCGCCCAATCCGGTGTATCGCCTGCCTCGCGGGGTGTTGGTGATGATGCTGGTGTGGCTGGTGCTCTGCCTGTCGGGCCTGGTCTCGATGATCGGCTTCGGCGAAATCGCCAACGCGGCCCACGTGGGCGGCCTGGTGATCGGGTGCCTGACCGGCTTGCTGGGTGGCTTGTACAGCCGCCGCAAAATGTCCCCTATTTAGTTAAGGAAGAGTCTTATGTCCTCTTTTGTCGAAATGATCGAAAACATCACCCCGGACATCTACGAGAGCCTCAAGCTCGCCGTGGAAATCGGCAAATGGTCCGATGGCCGCAAGCTCACCGCCGAGCAGCGTGAACTGTCGTTGCAGGCGGTGATCGCCTGGGAACTGCAGAACCTGCCGGAAGACCAGCGCACCGGCTACATGGGCCCGCAGGAATGCGCCTCGAAGTCGGCACCGGTGCCGAACATCCTGTTCAAGTCGGATGCCATCCATTGATTGAGATTGGCCGTGGTGCAGTCAGCAAAATGTCGGCGCAGTTGGGTGAGCCGACCGTTCAATACGCGTTTCGCCTAGGTGACACCGAGGTGCCGGTCAACCCGTTGATCGGCACCACCGTGCGCCTGGAATACCTCGGCGCGATTCATTGCACCCATTGCGGTCGCAAGACCAAGACCAGTTTCAGCCAGGGTTACTGCTACCCGTGCATGACCAAACTGGCCCAGTGCGACCTGTGCATCATGAGCCCCGAGCGCTGCCATTACGACGCTGGCACCTGCCGCGATCCGGCCTGGGGTGAAAAATTCTGCATGACCGACCACGTGGTGTACCTGGCGAATTCGTCGGGGATCAAGGTCGGCATCACGCGCGCCAGCCAGTTGCCAACCCGCTGGCTGGACCAGGGCGCCAGCCAGGCGCTGCCGATCATGCGTGTTGCCACGCGCCAGCAATCGGGTTTCGTCGAAGACCTGTTCCGCAGCCAGGTGGCCGACAAGACCAACTGGCGCGCGCTGCTCAAGGGCGATGCCCAGGCAGTCGACCTTGCGCAGGTACGCGACGAACTGTTCGCCAACTGTGCCGAAGGCTTGCTCGGTTTGCAGGAACGCTTTGGCCTGCAGGCCATCCAACCGGTGAGCGACATCGAACCGATCGAAATCCGCTACCCGATCGAGCAGTATCCGACCAAGATCGTCAGCTTCAACCTGGACAAGAACCCGATTGCCGAAGGCACGCTGATGGGGATCAAGGGCCAATACCTGATCTTCGACACCGGCGTGATCAACATTCGTAAATACACGGCCTACCAGCTCGCCGTGCATCAGTAGAAGGACGACAGACATGCGCACCGAACAGCCGAAGATGATTTACCTGAAGGACTATCAGGCGCCGGACTACCTGATCGACGAGACGCACCTGACCTTCGAGTTGTTCGAGGACCACAGCCTGGTCCACGCGCAACTGGTGATGCGCCGCAACCCCGAGCGCGGCGCCGGCTTGCCGCCGCTGGTGCTGGACGGGCAACAGCTTGAGCTGGTGTCGGTAAACCTGGCCGATCAGGAACTGACCGACGCGGACTATCAGTTGAGCGACAGCCACCTGACCGTGCACCCCACCAGCGCGACCTTCACCCTCGACACCACGGTGAAGATCCACCCGGAAACCAACACCGCCCTGGAAGGCCTGTACAAATCCGGCGGCATGTTCTGCACCCAGTGCGAGGCCGAAGGCTTCCGCAAGATCACCTATTACCTCGACCGCCCGGACGTGATGAGCGTCTTCACCACCACGGTGATCGCCGAACAACACAGCTACCCGGTGCTGCTGTCCAACGGCAACCCGATTGCGTCCGGCCCCGGCGAAGACGGCCGGCACTGGGCGACCTGGGAAGACCCGTTCAAGAAACCGGCTTACCTGTTCGCACTGGTAGCCGGTGATTTGTGGTGCGTTGAAGACACCTTCACCACCATGACCGAGCGCACCGTGGCGCTGCGCATCTATGTCGAGCCGGAAAACATCGACAAGTGCCAGCACGCCATGAACAGTCTGAAGAAGTCCATGCGCTGGGACGAAGAAGTCTATGGCCGTGAGTACGACCTCGACATTTTCATGATCGTCGCGGTCAATGACTTCAACATGGGCGCCATGGAGAACAAGGGCCTCAACATCTTCAACTCCAGCGCCGTGCTGGCCCGTGCCGAAACCGCCACCGACGCCGCTCACCAGCGTGTCGAGGCGATCGTCGCCCACGAATATTTCCACAACTGGTCGGGCAACCGCGTGACCTGCCGCGACTGGTTCCAGTTGTCGCTGAAGGAAGGCTTCACGGTGTTCCGTGATTCGCAATTCTCTGCCGACATGAACTCGGCGACGGTCAAGCGTATCCAGGACGTGGCCTACCTGCGCACGCACCAGTTCGCCGAAGACGCAGGCCCCATGGCTCACGCGGTACGTCCGGACGGCTTTATCGAAATCTCCAACTTCTACACCCTGACCGTGTACGAAAAGGGCTCGGAAGTCGTCCGCATGATCCAAACCCTGCTCGGCGCCGAAGGCTTCCGCAAGGGCAGCGACCTGTACTTCGAACGCCACGATGGTCAGGCCGTGACCTGCGATGACTTTATCAAGGCCATGGAAGACGCCAACGGCGCCGACCTGACCCAGTTCAAGCGCTGGTACAGCCAAGCCGGCACGCCACGCCTGGCGGTGAGCGAGTCCTACGACGCAGCTGCAAAAACCTACAGCCTGACCTTCCGTCAAAGCTGCCCGGAAACCCCGGACAAAGTGCAAAAGCTGCCGTTCGTGATTCCGGTGGAACTGGGCCTGCTGGACGGGAAGGGCGCGGGTATCGCCCTGCGCCTGGCCGGCGAAGCGACGGCTGGCGCCACGTCCCGGGTGATCTCGGTGACCGAAGCTGAACAGACCTTCACCTTTGTCGACATCGCCGAACACCCGCTGCCTTCGCTGCTGCGTGGCTTCTCGGCACCGGTGAAGCTGAGCTTCCCGTACAACCGTGACCAACTGATGTTCCTGATGCAGCACGACAGCGATGGTTTCAATCGCTGGGACGCCGGCCAGCAACTGTCGGTGCAGGTGTTGCAGGAACTGATCGCCCAGCATCAGCGGGGCGAGGCGCTGGCGCTGGACCAACGCCTGATCACCGCGCTGCGCACGGTGCTCAGCGACCAGAGCCTGGACCAGGCGATGGTTGCCGAGATGCTCTCGCTGCCGAGCGAGGCCTACCTGACTGAAATCAGCGAAGTCGCGGATGTCGACGCCATCCACGCGGCCCGCGAGTTTGCCCGCGAGCAACTGGCGGATCACCTGTTCGAAGGCCTGTGGCTGCGTTACCAGGCCAATCGCGACCTGTCGAAGAAAACCCCGTACGTGGCCGAGGCGGAACACTTTGCCCGTCGCGCCCTGCAGAACATCGCACTGTCGTACCTGATGCTCAGCGGCAAGCCTGAAGTACTGGCGGCGACCCTTGAGCAGTTTGACGCGTGCGACAACATGACCGAGCGCCTCACCGCCCTGGCGGTGTTGGTCAACTCGCCGTTCGAAGAAGAGAAGGCCAAGGCCCTGGCGGTGTTTGCCGAGAACTTCAAGGACAACCCGCTGGTCATGGACCAGTGGTTCAGCGTGCAGGCCGGCAGCGGTTTGCCGGGCGCGCTGGAGCGGGTCAAGACGTTGATGCAGCACCCGGCGTTCAACATCAAGAACCCGAACAAGGTGCGGGCATTGGTGGGCGCGTTTGCCGGCCAGAACCTGATCAACTTCCACGCGGCCGATGGCTCGGGTTACCGCTTCCTGGCGGACCTGGTGATCCAGTTGAACGGCTTCAACCCGCAGATTGCCTCGCGGCAGTTGGCGCCGTTGACCCGCTGGCGCAAATACGACCGCGCACGGCAGGCGCTGATGAAGGGTGAGCTGGAGCGGATTCGCGCTTCGGGCGAGCTGTCCAGTGATGTGTTTGAAGTGGTGAGCAAGAGCCTCGCGTAACGGAGGCAATTGTTTACTCAAGGCCGAACACCGTCCTGTAATGAGGGTGCTTGCCTCTGGTGAGGGGACTTGCCTGTGGTGAGAGGGCTTGCCTGTGGTGAGAGGGCTTGCCTGTGGTGAGAGGGCTTGTCTGTGGTGAGGGGGCTTGTCCCCCGCTGGAGTGCGCAGCGCTCCCGCTTTTTTTTGGGGGCCGCTACGCAGCCCAACGGGGAGCAAGCCCCTCACCACAACTGGCCTTAGATAACCGGCGGCCAGCGCAAGTCTTGGGCGTCATCACCGGTGTATCGCGGGAAGCGCTCGGCGATCATCTCGTGGGGCACACCCAGCGCAATCGCGCTGGCAGCGTCCAGGCGGGCCACTTGCTCGGCCGAAAGTTGCACCGTCAGCGCACCCAGGGTGCCATCCAGTTGCTCACGGGTGCGCGGCCCCAGGATCGGGATCAGCGCGGTGGTCGAACGACGGGCTTTTTCCCGCAGCCAGGCGATGGCGATGTGAGTCGGCGTGGCATTCAGTTCGCCGGCAACGGCCAGCAGGGTGTCGAGCACGGCGGTTTCCCGTGCACTTTTCTCGGCGTGAACCAAAATCCCCAGCTTGCTGGCACGGGTATTGTCCTGGCTGTTGCGGTACTTGCCGGTGAGGAAGCCACCGCCCAGGGGCGACCATAACGTGGCGGCCAGGCCCAGTGCTTCGGCCATGGGCAGCAGCTCACGGTCGGCCGTGCGTTCGGCCAGGCTGTATTCCGTCTGGATCGCCACCAGCGGTGCAAAGCCGCGCACTTCGGCGAGCAGGTCGGCGCGGGCAATGCGCCAGGCCGGGAAGTTCGACAAGCCGGCGTAGTGGATCTTGCCGGCACGCACCAGGTCATCAAAGCCCCGCAGGATTTCTTCCATCGGCGTGACGTTGTCGCTGATATGGGCCCAGAACAGGTCAATGTGATCGGTGTTCAGGCGTTTCAGGCTTTCTTCGACGGCGCGCACCATGTTCTTGCGGTTATTGCCGAGCTTGAGGGTGCCTTCGTCTTGCGGCTGGGTGCGCAGGGTGTACTTGGTCGCGATCACCAGGCGGTCCCGTTCCGAGGCAATGAACTCGCCGAGCAGCACTTCCGATTGGCCGAACTGGTAGCCGTTGGCGGTATCCAGGAAATTACCGCCGGCTTCCAGGTAACCGTCGTAGATCCGCTTGGACTCTTCGCGCTCGGCGCCATGGCCCCAACCCGTGCCGAAGTTGGCGGTGCCCAAGGCCAGCTCTGAAACCCGCAGGCCGCTACGACGGCCGAAGACTTTATTGCGCATACGAGAACTCCTGACGCTGTGATTGATTTAAATGTTTATCAACATCTATTTAATATGATGTGAGTCATATTTTTCGTCAAGCGGCTTTTTTGCGGGCTGAAGGGAAGGGCGCTTGCTCCTGACACTTTCTGACAGAGGCCTCTGCTAAGCTGCGCGACTTTCCTTTTTCGAGCGTGATCAACGTGTCGCGTACCAGTCGTCTGCTGACCTTGTTGCAAGTCCTGCGGGGCAAAAAACGCCCGGTGACCGCCGCCGTGCTGGCAGCGGAGCTGGAGATATCCGAACGCACCCTGTACCGCGACATGGCCGAGCTGACCGCCCTGGGCGCGCCGATCTACGGCGAGGCGGGCGTGGGCTACGTGCTGCGTGCAGGGCTGTTCCTGCCGCCGCTGATGCTCAATGCCGACGAGACCGAGGCCATCGTGCTGGGCTTGCGGTATGTCGATCAGCGTGGCGACGAAGTGTTGAGCCAGGCGGCTGCCAACGCGCTGGCAAAGATTGCGGATGTGCTCGACCCGGCCGCGCAGGAAGCGTTGCGCAATCCCACGTTGCTGCCGGGCCCGCCAGGCTTCGGCTACCCGGAAAATCGCGTGCCGCTGAATGTGTTTCGCGAAGCCATTCGCGGCCAGGCCAAACTGCATATCGACTACGCGGATGCGAGCCAGACCGCCAGCCAACGCTTGATCTGGCCCCTGGCCCTGGGCTTTCTCAACGAAGTGCGGGTGATCGTCGCGTGGTGCGAGTTGCGCGGTGCCTATCGCACCTTCCGCACCGACCGTGTGGCCGCTGCGCGCCTGCAAGGCGAGCGTTATCCGGGGCGGCGCAGTGACTGGTTGCGGGGCTGGCGCAAGCTGATGGAACAGAACGAATCCGGGCCATTCACTCCTGACAAGAACTGACACAACGCTGCTTTAGCATGGCTCCATAAATCACTAACAAGGAGCTGTCACCATGTCCCAACCCATCCCTGAACTGGCCCCGGCGATCGCGACCTACATTGCCGCCGCGAATACCGGCGACACCTCGCTGGTGGTCGACTGCTTTGCCGAGGATGCCAACGTGTTCGACGAAGGTGAACACCAGGTCGGTACCGCCGCCATTGCCCGCTGGATGGAAGACACCGGGCGCCGTTATCAGCCCAAGGTCCAGGTGCTCAATGTGCAGCACCGCACGGGCAAGGTGCTGGTCAGCAACCTGATCACCGGCAGCTTTCCCGGCAGCCCGCTGGAGCTGCGCTATACCTTCCGCCTCAATGAGCAGGGCAAGATTTCCCGATTGGACATTTCCCTGTAGCCGTCATGGCATACTGCCGGGCATGACTTTCGACTCGCCACTCGCCGCCTACCAGCACGCCATCACCGAACAGGGTTTCGTCCCCGACGACGCCCAGCGCGAGGCGGTGCAAGCCCTGCAAGACTGCCACCAGGCCCTGCACCACGGTGACAGGCCGATCACCGGCGTGTACTTGTGGGGCCCGGTCGGGCGCGGCAAGACCTGGCTGATGGACCAGTTCTACCAGAGCCTGCGGGTGCCTGCGCGGCGCCAGCATTTCCATCACTTCATGGGGTGGGTGCATCAGCGCTCGTTCCAGCTGACCGGTACCCACGACCCCTTGCAGGCCCTCGCTCGGGAACTTAGCCGGGAAGTGCGGGTGCTGTGTTTTGACGAGTTGTTCGTCAATGACATCGGTGACGCCATCATCCTTGGCCGGCTGTTCCAGGTGATGTTCGAGGAAGGCGTGGTGATGGTCTGCACGTCCAATCAACCTCCGGATCAACTGTATGCGGACGGTTTCAACCGTGATCGCTTCCTGCCGGGCATCGAGGCCATCAAGCAGCATATGCGCGTGGTGGCGGTTGACGGTGGGGAAGACCATCGCCTGCATCCAGGAACCGCGCTGCAGCGCTACTGGGTTGATCAGCCGGGTGCGCTGGCCGAGGTGTTTCGCCAGTTGAGCGACGGGCAGGCTGTCAGCAGTGCACCTGTTGCGGTCGGCTATCGCTCCATCGTCGCGGTGAAGTCCAGTGAAACGGTGCTGTGGTGCCGCTATGCCGACCTGTGCGAACAGCCCCTGGCCGCCATGGATTTCATGCTGCTGTGTGATCGTTTCAAGGCCATCTTGCTGGGGGAGGTGCCCAACCTCAGCGCGCAAAAGCGTCCGGGGCGCATTGCCCGCGGCACGGAAGACGCCGCCCAGCGGGTAGATGCCGGTGACCGGGAACTGCCGGAGCTGTCGGTGCATGATGACAGCGTCCGGCGCTTCATCGCCCTGGTAGACGAGTGCTACGACCGCAAGGTGCCGTTGTACATCGAGGCCAAGGTGCCATTGGAAAGCCTCTACACCGAGGGTTACCTGGAGTTTCCATTTCGCCGTACCCTGAGTCGCTTGCAGGAGATGCAACTGGCGCGCTTTGGTGAGCCTGACGCGCTTTCACGCGGGAAAATGTAGTTAATCTCCTTCAGCTAATGCCCGCTCCACGCTTACAATCGAGCCCTTTTATGGGGACCGAGTCCCTGTTGCACCGTTAATGAGGAAGGAAATGGACAGCGCAGACATCCTGGTGCTGCAAGCCAGCTACACCAATCCGGTTCACGCCGAGGCCATTGGCCTGGTGCTCAACCATTACGCAGAAGACCCGATGGGCGGCGGCCACAGCCTGCCGGCCGATCGCCTGGAACAATTGCCGGCGGAGCTGGCCAAGCGTGCGCATGCATTCAGCGTGCTGGCGTTTGTCGGCGGTGCGCCTGCCGGGCTGGTGAATTGCTTTGAAGGGTTTTCCACCTTTGCCTGCCGCCCGCTGGTCAATGTGCACGACGTGGTGGTGATGGATAAATTCCGTGGCCTGGGGTTGAGCCAGAAGATGCTGCAAAAGGTCGAGGAAATCGCTCGCCAGCGTGGCTGCTGCAAAATTACCCTTGAGGTGCTCGAAGGCAATGCGGTGGCACAGTCGGCTTATCGCAAGTTCGGTTTTGATGATTCGGTGTTTGACCCGGAGCATGGCCGGATGTTGTTTTGGAATAAGCCGCTTTAATTAATGTTTATTTAATTAAAGGCGAAAAAAAGGCGCCAGCAAGTGGCGCCAAGTTGACCTTAGCTATCAGAGCGGAATAGCACAGGGTATTACGGGTAAATCAGCTGTTTGGTGTGTTGGTAGTTTGATCGGCAGTTGCGGGCTTTGCAGTCTTGCCGTCAGCCATTGCTGTTTGCTGAGCGGCGCCGTGGACTTGTTCCTGGACGAAGGTGAAGTTGTTGTAAAACTCCTTCGAGCGCTCGGAACCGCCCTCTGCGAAGGCGGCTACGGAAGTCATGGTCATCAGGCCGGCAAGGATAACAGTCGAAATTTTCATGGCAGTGTCTCATTTAAGTGTGTTGGGTTCCGCGCGTTGTGGTCAGCGGCGGGATGGGGAGACTGTGGGCCAATCATATTAAGTAAGGGTTAACCTCGGGCTGACCGGAAGTTAACGATTTCGTTAACTTCCAATCTGTCGCAGCGATGAAATCAGAGCTTCCAATCAAGTGCAACGCTGATGGAACGCGGGTCTCCCCAATACACGCCATTGTAAAAGCCGACGCGCTCGTAATATTTTTTATCAAATAGGTTGTTGATATTAAGTGACGCCGACAAATGGTCGTCGAACTGGTAGCGGGACATCAAGTTGACCACGGTATAGGCCTGCTGGGTGATCCGTGTGCGCTCCCTGATCAGTGTTCCACTGGTGTCCCGGCCCACCGGGCGGTAGGCAAAGTCGTAGAAGTCGCTCTGCCAGTTCACCGCGCCGCCGACGGTGAGGGCGTGCCATTCGCCGGGCAGGCGATAGGCCGTGGAAACGCGTAGCAGGTTCATCGGCAGGTTGGTGTTGTTGCGCTGTTTCTCACCATTCAGGGAATGGGTGTAGGTGTAGCCGGCGGTCAGGTTCCAGTCGGGGCGCACCTCTCCGGAGACTTCTACCTCGAAGCCTTGCACTTTGTTGCCTTTGCCGCCGGATTTGTAAAACTGCTCGCCGGTCTCCGTGTCCGGTTGCGCGGTGCTGTCCAGTTCCGCGACGTTGTCTTGTTTGCTCCAGAAGTACGCGGCCGCCAGGTTCAGGCGTTCCTCCAGCAGGCTGCCCTTGAGGCCCACCTCGTAGTTGCTGCCCACCACCGGCTCCAGGTATTTCTTGCTGGCGTCGCGTTCGCTTTGCGGGTTGAAGATATCGGTGTAGCTGGCGTAGACGGTGTACTCCGGGGTCAGGTCGTAGAGCAGGCCGGCGTAAGGGGTCCACATGTCATTGTGGGTCTGGCTGGACTTTGTCGCGCCGAGGTACTGGTCGGTGTCCTTGTCATAGTTATACGTGGTGCTTTCGATCTCCCAACTGCCATAGCGACTGCCCAGTACGGCATGCAAGCGGTCGGTCAGGCTCAGGCGGGTGGCCAGGTAACCGGCCTTTTGCCGGGTGCTGCCTTGTTCGCCCTTGAGGCCGGTATTGGCGTCAGGGAATTTGCCGATCCCGCCCAGGTGCTTCCAGTCGTCGATGCTGGTGTAGCCCTTGGGCACCGGCCCGTCGCGCAGGTGTGGCGAAGAATCACGTTGCTCGGATTCGCCGTAACCCACCATCAACTCGTGTTCACGGCCCAGCAGGGAATAGGAACCCGCCAGGTTCACGTCCACCACGTCCATTTTCGAGGTGCCCAGCATGTGGCTGGTCCAGGCAGTCATGCCACTGCGGTCGGCGTTGGGAAAGCCTGAGCCGCCGTAGTAGACCTTGCCGTCGGTGTCGCTTTCGCGGTGGGTGTAGGCGGCCTTCAGGTGCCAGTCGCCGGCCAGCCGGTGGTCGAGGGTGGCGAAGGTGGTTTCATCTTTCAGCGGCCAGGAACTCCAGTTGGCCGCGATGTTGGCGGAGCGGGGCAACTTGGCTTTGCTGCCATCGCTGTTCCAGTAGGGCAAGGTGCCCCACGCGGTGCCCTGCACGTGTTTGTTCTGGTAATCGAAGCCCACCGCCAGCACCGTGTCGTCGGTGAGGTCGCCCTCGAGGATGCCGTAGCCGACTTCCCGTTGCAGCGCGTAGTTGTCGCGATAGGACTGGCTGTCGCGGTAGGCGAGCACCGTACGGCCCCGCAGGCGCCCATCAAACGCCAGGGGCCCGCCAACGTCCAGGTAGCTGTAGTAATCGTCATGGGAGGCACCACTGACACCCGCCTTGGCCTGCCACTGGGCGGTCGGGCGTTTGCGCACCATGTTCACGGTGGCCGAGGGATCGCCGGCGCCGGTCGTCAGGCCGGTGGCGCCGCGTACCACCTCGACCCGGTCATAGATGATGGTGTCGGCGTCGGACTTCATACGGCCGAAGGTGTTGAGCATGCCGTCAACCTGGAAATTGTTGATCTCGTAGCCGCGGGAGGAGTAGCTGACCCGGTCGGAGTCCAGGTGCTGTACCGCCACGCCGGTGGTCTGGCGCATGACCTCGGTCAGGGTGTTGAGGTTGAAATCATCCATCTGTTGGCGGGTGATCACCGAGACCGACTGCGGTGTTTCCTTGATGGACAGGTTCAACTTGGTGGCCGTGCTCATCGCGCCGGTGGTGTAGGCGCCGGTGTGCTCGGTGGTGGCGCCCAGGCCCTGGGCGGTGATGCTGGTGCTGCCCAGCTCCAGGGCTTTGGCCGGTGTGTGTGATTCCTGTTCGGGATCGTTTTCAGCCAGCAGGTCCGGGCTCAGCACCACGCTGAAAAGGCCCAGGGTCAAGGTCATGGAACGGGTAATAGGCGCAAACATCGCGGCGAACTCCTTGTCGTCTATGAAAAATGCCATTGGCTCAAAGACGAAAAGAGGCGAGGAAGTTTAGCGCTAAACGAGAATAACTATTATCTTGGTGTTGCTGGCAAGTCGGGTTTCACCGCGTTGCACGGATGAAACCCGGGGCTATTCAAGCTACTTGACGACCACGTTGGCGGCGTCCGTTTGCTTGGGCTTGATCAGGCTGAAGTCAATCAGGGGCTTTTGCTGGCGTGCATACGGATCGCCAATCAACCGCGGTCGAGGCTTGAAGCTGTCACTGACCAGGCTCTTGCTGTGGTCCAGTTCGTCGAAGCTCAACCCTGCCATGTCGGCCCAGGTATGAATCAACTGCGAGCTGCTGTAAGGCCGCTGCAAGTCACCGGCAAAACTCCAGTCATGGCTTTCGCGCCACTTGGGCGAGGCGTAGGCCATGAATGGAATGGTGTACATCGGCGCTGTCGGCTTGGCTTCGTTGCGGCCCAGGGTGCTGTGGCCGGCTGAGTCGAACACGTCTTCACCGTGGTCGGAGAGGTACAGCAGGAAGCCGTTAGGGTCAGTCTTGGCGTAGTCCTTGATCAGGCTCGACACCACGAAATCGTTGTACAGCACCGCATTGTCGTAGCTGTTGTAGGTCGGCAACTGCGCGTCGCTGACCCCGTCAGGCACGCCCTGGCGATCGGTGAACTTGTCGAAGGTCGGCGGGTAGCGGTACTGGTAGCTCATGTGGGTGCCCAGCAGGTGCACCACGATGAATTTGCGTTCGGCGGTGTCAGACATCGCCTTGGCGAATGGCTCCAGCACGTCGCCGTCGTACTGGCGGGCGTTCTGGTTGCGGTTGTTGTTGAGGTACACCTGTTCGTCGGCCTGTTCGGAAAAGGTCGTGAGCATGGTGTTGCGCTTGGTCATGGTCTGCTGGTTGGTGATCCAGAAGGTCTTGTAGCCGGCCTGCTTCATCACGCTGACGATGGACGGAGTCTTGAGGTACAGGTCCGGGTTTTCCTCGTCGGCGAAGGTCAGCACCTGTTGCAGCGCTTCGATGGTGTAGGGCCGCGGGGTGATCACGTTGTCGAACACCGCCAGTTGGTCGCGCAGTTTGTCCAGTTCCGGCGTGGTGTTGCGCGGGTAGCCGTACAGGCTCATGCGCTGACGGTTGGTGGACTCACCAATCACCAGCACCAGGGTCGATGGCTGGCCGGCCATGCTGTCCTTGAGGTTGGTCAGGGGCGGGATCTTGCTGGCGCTGGTCAGCATGCCTTGCATGTTGTCCAGTTGTTCGGTGTAGCGGCGGTAGGCGACGATCATCTGCCATGGCACGGCCGGCTCGATGCGGGTTTCGAAGCGGTCGATGGCCAGTTCCATGGTCTCGCTCTTGGCGATCTGCTTGACCAACGGGTAACCGACGATGGCAATCACGATCGCCGTAGCCGCAAGCATCGCCTGGCCGCGTGGCAGGTACACCGGGCGTACGCGGGTCCACAGGAAAACGGCCATGGCAGTGTGGGCAATGAACGCCAACACGATCCACCAGGCAAAGTATTGGGTGGCGTATTCGCCGGCTTCAGAGATGTTCGACTCGAACATGATGAAGATGACGCTTTGGGAGAATTCCTGCTGGTAGATGAAGAAATAACCCAGGCTGGCCATGGAGCAGGCCCACAGCACCACGCCAATCACCGCTGCCACCAGGCGCGCGCGACGGGGGAACAACAGCATCGGCGCCAGCCACAGGGCGCTCATGAAAAATGCCTGGCGGAAACCGCTGAAGCCGGAGGTGCCGGTCAGTTGGATCAGCAGTTGGGTAATACCCGAGAAGTACCAGAAGAACAGGAACATCCAGCCGAGGCCGGCCCAATCAAAACCTTTCGCAGACGTAGTGCTGCGTTTGAACATCGCCATCCAGCGCTCCAACCCGGTAAATGTCAGTCGACGCGCAGGGACGCACGCAACAGAGGGCCTGCGCACGTGGCGCGGCCCTATTCGGCGGGAGTATCGGGAGGGGGATGTGAAAACTTCGTGAGTTATTCCTGAACGGTTCGTTCAGCTCACGTTCAGCAAAGGGCGGGCTGGGTGCCGGACGGCTGATTGAGTTGCCCTTGCAAGTGCGAGCGCAGACGCATGACTTCCTGTTGCAGTTGGTCGCGCTCGTCTTTCAACTGGCGTAATTCATCGCGGCGGATGCTGACATAGAGGGTCTGTGGCGGGCGGGTCATGTGTGCAGTGCTCATTGCTTACCTCGCAAATGGCGGGTGTATCGCGCTGCCAGAGCGCTTGATTCGAGGCTCTCGGCAACAGTCGGTGCAATTCTGAATTCTTTTTTTAACGAAGGGAACTTTTTTATTTTTGATGGTCGTTGTGACTTTTTTCCCACTGAAGGCTAAAGCATGGCCACTTTTTGTCATGAAACTATGCCAATCCGCTCTGGACTAACCCTCATTAGCCTCATTGCGCTATAAACTGTGACACACATTTATTCGTAGTAAGGAGCATCAGCACATGCAACTGGGGATTATTGGACTAGGCCGCATGGGTGGCAACATTGCGCGGCGCCTGATGCTCAATGGGCATACCACCGTGGTTTACGACCGCAATGAAGCATTCGTAAAAGGGTTGGCAGGCGAGGGCGCCACCGGCGTTGCGGATCTGAAGGGCCTGGTAGCCGGGCTGCAAAAACCCCGGGCGATCTGGGTGATGCTGCCGGCGGGCGACCCGACCGAGCACACCATTGAAGAATTGAGCCAACTGCTGGAAGACGGTGACGTGATCATCGACGGCGGCAACACCTTCTATAAGGATGACATCCGCAGGGCCAAGACCTTGTCGGAAAAAGGCCTGCACTATGTCGACGTCGGCACGTCCGGCGGCGTCTGGGGCCTGGAGCGCGGCTACTGCATGATGATCGGTGGCGACGCCGAGACCGTTCAGCGCCTGGACCCGATCTTCGAAAGCCTGGCACCTGGCCTGGGCAACATCCCGCGCACCAAAGACCGTTCTGCCACAGCGGACAGCCGTGCCGAGCGTGGTTACATCCACGCGGGCCCAGCCGGTTCCGGGCACTTCGTCAAGATGATCCATAACGGTATCGAATACGGGATGATGCAGGCCTTCGCCGAAGGCTTCGACATCCTCAAGACCAAGAATTCGGAAAACCTGCCGGAAGACCAGCGTTTCGACCTCAACGTTGCCGATATCGCCGAAGTCTGGCGCCGTGGCAGCGTGGTGTCGTCCTGGCTGCTGGACCTGACCGCCGATGCACTGGCTACCGATCCCAAGCTCGACGGTTATTCCGGCTCGGTTGCCGACAGTGGCGAAGGCCGCTGGACCATCGAAGCCGCGATGGAGCAATCGGTGCCGGTACCGGTGCTGTCGAACTCGCTGTTCGCGCGTTTCCGCTCGCGCCAGCAAAGCACCTACGGTGACAAAATGCTTTCTGCCATGCGCTTCGGCTTTGGCGGCCATGTGGAGACTCCCAAAAAATGACCGCTAACGGCAAGAAACCCAAGGCCGAACCCGCTCCGCCCACCACGCTGTTTCTGTTTGGTGCCCATGGTGATTTGGTCAAGCGCCTGCTGATGCCGGCGCTGTACAACCTCAGTCGCGACGGGCTGCTGGGCGACGGTTTGCGCATTGTGGGCGTTGATCACAACGCCATCAGCGACGCCGATTTCGCCAAGAAACTCGAGGACTTCATTCGCACCGAGGCCGCCAGCAAGGTCAAGGGCAATGCCGAGAACGCCCTGGACCCCGTGTTGTGGGACCAGTTGGCCAAAGGCATCAGCTATGTCGAGGGAGACTTCCTCGACGACGGCACCTACGCCGATATCGGCAAGAAGATTGCCGACAGCGGCACCGGCAACGCGGTGTTCTACCTCGCCACGGCGCCGCGCTTCTTCGCCGAAGTGGTGCAGCGCCTCGGCGCGGCCGGCTTGCTGGAAGAAACCCCGGAGGCGTTCCGCCGGGTGGTGATCGAAAAGCCGTTCGGCTCGGACCTCGCCACGGCCGAAGCGCTGAACGCCTGCCTGCTCAAGGTGATGAGCGAGAAGCAGATCTATCGCATCGACCATTACCTGGGCAAGGAAACCGTCCAGAACATCCTGATCAGCCGTTTTTCCAATGTGCTGTTCGAGGCGTTCTGGAACAACCACTACATCGACCACGTGCAGATTACCGCTGCCGAAACCGTTGGCGTGGAAACCCGAGGCAGCTTCTTCGAACACACCGGCACCTTGCGGGACATGGTGCCCAACCACCTGTTCCAGTTGCTGGCGATGATCGCCATGGAACCGCCGGCCGCCTTTGGCGCCGATGCGGTGCGGGGCGAGAAGGCCAAGGTGATCGGGGCCATACGGCCCTGGTCGCTGGAAGACGCACGCGCCAACTCGGTTCGCGGCCAGTACACCGCCGGTGAAGTCGCCGGCAAGCAACTGCCGGGGTACCGCGAAGAGGCCAACGTCGCGCCAGACAGCAGCACCGAGACCTTCGTCGCCCTCAAGGTCCTGATCGACAACTGGCGCTGGGTCGGCGTGCCGTTCTACCTGCGCACCGGCAAACGCATGAGCATCCGCGACACTGAGATCATCATCTGCTTCAAGCCGGCGCCTTACGCGCAGTTCCGGGATACCGAGGTCGATGAACTCAAGCCGACGTACCTGAAGATCCAGATCCAGCCCAATGAAGGCATGTGGTTCGACCTGTTGGCGAAAAAGCCCGGGCCGACCCTGGACATGGCCAACGTCGAGTTGGGTTTTGCCTACAAGGACTTCTTCGAGATGCAGCCGTCGACGGGTTACGAAACCCTGATTTACGACTGCATGACCGGCGACCAGACCTTGTTCCAGCGCGCCGACAACATCGAAAACGGCTGGCGTGCGGTGCAGCCATTCCTCGATGCGTGGAAGCAGGATGACGGTATCCAGGCCTACAAGGCGGGTGAAGATGGCCCGGCGGCGGCTGATGCGTTGCTGGCCCGCGATGGCCGAACGTGGCACAGCCTCGGATGAGTGACTTGCCGAGCCAACCCATCCGGTTTGTCCTGAGTGATATGGACGGCACGTTGCTGCATCCCGATCACAGCCTCAGCCAACGCACCATCGATACGGTTCGCGCCTTGCGCGCTGCCGGAGTGTTTTTCAGCCTGGCCAGCGGGCGGCCGCCGAAGGCCATGCGTCAGCAGGTCGAGGCGCTGGGTGTTGATGTGCCCATTGCCGGCTTTAATGGCGGCACGCTGGTCAACCCGGACGGCAGTATTCTGGTGGCGCATCACTTGCCGGCCGAAGCCGCGCTGGTGGCCTTGGCCTTGTTTACGCCGCAGCCGGACGTGGAAGTCTGGCTGTTTGCCGACGGTGACTGGCTGCGCCGTGATCCTGGCGGACCGATGGCGGTTCGCGAGGAACACGGCCTGGGCTACGGGCCGATCGTGGTGGAGAGTTTCGAGCCGTTTCTGGATCGGGTCGACAAAATTGTGGCAGCCAGCACCAACACCCAACTGCTGATTGAGCTTGAAGCGCAGTTGCAGCCGAGAGTCGAAGGATTGGCGCAGGTCTCACGCTCGCAGCCGGTATTTCTGGACGTGACGGCGATGAAGGCCAACAAGGGCGAAGCCTTGAAAACCCTGGCGGCGCACCTGGGTGTGCCGCTGGAGCAGACGGCAGTGATTGGTGATGGAGGCAACGATCCGGCGATGTTTCACGTGGCCGGGTTGTCGATTGCCATGGGCCAGGCCGAAGAAGTGGTCAAGCGCCAGGCCAGCGTCGTCACGGGCAGTAATGTCGATGACGGCGCGGCGGAAGCCATAGAGCGGTTTATTCTCTCGGCCTATTGATTGGCAAACACAGTAATAAGTAGTCAGCTATGCAAAGTTGCAACTTGCATGGCTGGCTGCGCATCCCTGTTATTTCCAGTCAATATACTGCGTCGTCGGGCGGCATACTTTCTTGTGCCGCCCAACGCCAGTTTCAGTTACTTGGGCATCGCCCAGGATTGCAACTGATAGCCATCTTTGTCGAGTTCGGCGCGGGCTTGCAACAGCAAGTTCTCAAGCTGCGCCGGATCGGAATAAGTGCTGGAAGACAGCTGCTTGCTGCCGATGCGGGTATTGGTGCGGTCGATGACGCTCAGGCTCAGGGCGCCGTTGCCGTCGTGCCAGGCCACACATTGAAAGGGCTGGAAGGCACGGTCTGCGATCAAAAGAGCTTCGTTGATGCGGAGCGGGGCGTTCATGGGGTCTTCTCTCTAAATGCCCATTCAAGTGAAGTCGTTGGTTGGGCGTGCCTGACGACTGGTTACTTGTACTGATGCACGATCACCGGGTACGGGTCACATGTTAGAAGAAGATTTTTCAACTTTCCCTGATTAATGTCATGTAAGGGGCTATTTTGAAAGCTTCATGAAAGTTACGCCGCGACAATTGACCGCAGGGCCGTAACGGAAAAGCGCGGTTTGCCCACGACTTATAGCGAATCGATACAAAGGCCGCGTCAAGATCTTGCTAGGGTTACCAACAGACTTTCCAAATAGCTGTTTTTAAATAACTTTAACGATTTTGACGCCAAGGAATAGTCATGATTGTTACACCTGCCCAGCGCCGCCTGCTTGTGGTCGATCCCTGTGATGACTGCCATCGGCTGTTGCCCGGTTTGCGCGCGGCGGGGTGGGACGTGGACAGCTGTGCCCTGGAGGCCGTGGGTGAGCGCTCCTGTGACGTAGGATTGTTGCGCCTGCAGCCGTTTCACCTGGAACGCCCCGAAGCGGTCAAGGAGCTGATCAGCCGCAGCGGCACCGAGTGGATTGCCGTGCTTAACCAGGAAGTGCTGCGGCTGCAGAATGTCGGCGATTTTGTCTGCGAATGGTTTTTCGATTTCCATACCCTGCCGTTTGATGTGTCACGGGTGCAGGTCACCCTGGGCCGCGCCTTCGGCATGGCGCGCCTGCGGGGCAAAGGCAACAACGCGCCAGCCGGCCAGCCGGAACACGAACTGCTGGGCGACAGCCGCCCCATCCGCGAACTGCGCAAACTGCTCGCCAAACTGGCGCCCACTGAATCCCCGGTGTTGATTCGTGGCGACAGCGGCACCGGCAAGGAATTGGTCGCCCGCACCTTGCACCGCCAGTCCCAGCGCCATGCCAAGCCGTTTGTGGCGATCAATTGCGGGGCGATCCCCGAGCACCTGATCCAGTCCGAACTGTTTGGCCATGAGAAAGGCGCCTTTACCGGCGCCCATCAGCGCAAGGTCGGGCGGATCGAGGCGGCGCATGGCGGCACGTTGTTTCTCGATGAAATCGGCGACTTGCCCATGGAGCTGCAAGCCAACCTGCTGCGCTTTCTCCAGGAGAAACAGATCGAGCGCGTCGGCGGCAGCCAACCGATTCCCGTGGACGTACGGGTGCTGGCCGCCACCCACGTGGACCTGGAAGCTGCGGTTGAAAAGGGCACCTTTCGTGAAGACTTGTATTACCGGCTCAACGTCCTGCAAGTGGTGACCGCGCCGTTGCGCGAGCGCCATGGCGATGTGGCGATGCTGGCCAACCATTTCTCACACTTCTACAGCCAGGAAACCGGCCGCCGCCCGCGCAGCTTCAGCGAAGACGCGCTGGTGGCCATGGGCGAGCACGGCTGGCCGGGCAATGTGCGGGAATTGGCCAACCGCGTGCGGCGTGGCCTGGTACTGGCTGAAGGGCGGCAGATCGAGGCCGTTGATCTGGGACTGCAAAGCCAGCAGGCAATCGCGCTGCCGATGGCTACACTGGAAGATTACAAGCACCGCGCCGAACGTCAGGCGCTGTGCGATGTGCTCAACCGGCACAGCGACAACCTGAGTGTCGCGGCCCGTGTGCTGGGGGTTTCCCGGCCAACGTTCTACCGGTTGCTGCACAAACACCAGATCCGCTAGGGCGGGTAAACCGAAAAGCCCCGCAACGACCCTTATCGTTGCGGGGCTTTTCCCGTTGTCATGCCTTAAAAGTAATACGGGAACTTCAGGCTGAAGCTGAACGACGGTGCATCCGGTGTGATCCCGATCGCCAGGTTCGGCACGATCGTCAGGTTGTCGGATGCCGCAATCGTCATGCCGACGTTGAAGTAACCCGCGTTGGCGTCGCTGGAAACCACCGACTGCCAGTCGCCGCCATCCGGCTTGAGCTTGCTCCTGCGTTGCACCAGGTCGGACACCGAGAACGACATACTCATCTTCTCGTTCAACGCAAACGCCACGCCTGCGCCGATCTGGAAGCTGTCGCCCAACTGCACTTTGCCGGGGGTTTTCTGGCCAACCTGAGAGCTGATATCGCTGAACGAGTCCTCGAAGTTGTGGGTATACGACAGCGAGCCAAACAGTACCGCCGGGTCGAAAGTCTTGACCAGCGAGATCCCCGGCGTGATCGACCATACGCCGTTGCCGGTCGGCAGGCTTTCCGGTACGAAGAGGTTGGTATTGCTTGATGACTGGACCAGCTTGATGCCGAATGGGTCTTCGCCGGTAGGCGCCTTGACCCGCACCGACACCACCGCATCCGGCAGGTTGACGCTTTCGTCGAGGAACTTGTAGGCAATCCCGAAGTTGATGTCGCCGATAGTCGGGTCGCGGGTGACCGACTGTTCCGAGGTCGCCGTGCCGCTGCCACCGTTGGCGCCGCCGGACTGGTAAGTCGACTCGCGGTACACCACCGGCACGTTCACGTCGAATTGCCAGCGGTTGTCGAGGTTGTAGCGGCCCGTGAGGTCGAGGGTCCAGTTATCCGACTTGATCCGGTCCAGGTTGATGTTGCCAAGGAAGATCGAGTCCAGTGCCAGAAAGCCGTTGAGGGTCAACTGGCGAGCGTCGTAGCGCGAATAGGTGACGCCGGTTTCAAAGCTGAACTTGCCGTTGCCAAAGAAGCCGCTGGCCTCGTTGTACAGGTTGCTCACGCTTTGCGCCGGGGCCGAATCATCCTTGAGGGATTGGCCGTAGGAGGCGCCACCGGCTGCACCGCCCGAGGCCGCAGCGGCGCCGGTACGCGGCGTGTTGCCGGCCACGGTAGTGCCGCCTTTCTGGAAGTCCGCCGGGGATTTGGCCAGGCGTTTGGGGGGCGGGGCCACCGGCTGCTCCTCAACCTGGCGCACCCGTTGTTCCAGCACCGCCAGTGCTTTTTGCTGCACTTCGTAGCGTTGCTTGAGCTCCAGCAATTCCTTTTTCAACGTGTCTATATCGGTGTCCGGCGCGGCATACAACATAGATGCGGGCAGGAGCGTGCTTAAACAAATTACGGCACGTAACGATAGCGATCGATGCATGAAATAAGCCGTCCCTTTCTATTGCACTAGTGTCGAGGCACAGCGTAGTTCAATAACCGTTAGCGCGTAGGCCCCTGAGTTGATTCAGGTTGAGGTTCTGCCCCAAATTGTTCAAACCGTTATTGCCCAGTACCACGTTGAGCTGCGTCATGTTGCTGACAAAGTTGCTGTTACCCTGCAAAACCGTGCCCTGCAGAACATTCCCGCCGCCAATCTGCTGCAAGGCATTGCCCTGGTTGTTGTTGGCCAGGATCGCCATTTGCAGCCCGCCATTGGCCGCCGAAACGGTAACCTGACCGGCACCGGTGCTGCCGGTAATCGGTTGGCCTGCCACCAGCGCTTGCCCGGATTGCACGACGTTGGCCGGTGACAAACCGTTCTGGTTCACGTTGATATTGACGTTGTTGCTGGCGGTGTTGCCGTCGCCGGCAGCGCGCACACTTTGTGTCACGCCCTGGCCAGAGCCCAGGCCGGCACCACCGACGACGGTGCCCGTGCCATTGGGCTGGTTGGGCGAGACTTTAGTGGGGCTGTCGGTGACCTGCACATAAAACTGCGGAGTGATGGTCGAGGCGTTGACGTTCATGCTGGCCGAGCCGGTGACGCTGTCGCCGGCGGCATTGGTCCAGGTACTGCTCATTACAATCCCGAAACTGATGATCCGGCCCGGCATCACATAGCGACCACGCAAGTCAGCCAGTTCCGAGTCCTTTATTTCAATCGGCTTGAACACCGATGACGCATAAGCGGGCATTGAGGCTGCCAGGCACATGACCGTCAGCCAACGGTAAGTGTTCATCGTTTGCTCCTGGAGCATCCTGCCCCTTATTGCGCTTCTAGAAGAAGTCGCTCTGGATAAAACCGAAATCCATCAATTCACTGTCCCGGACCGGACTGAATTCATTGATCCTGTTTTTCGCGGTCAGCGGGGTGGGCGGATCAAGCAGCACGTTGGTCTTGTCGTAGCCTTCGCCCAGTACGGCGAAGACGATGCCATTCCAGCCTTTGACGAAGTCATCACGGGCGTAACGCTTGTGGCCCAGCACCGGATCGCCGATGTAGACCCAGTCTTTGTCGGCGCGCTGCATCACCACGAAGTGCTTGTAGCCGCGGATCTCCAGCAGCACCACCACCGGGATTTTCACCGTGAGCAGGGTGTCTGCGTTAATCCGGTAACCCCGGGCGCGCATGCCGATGCTTTCCAGGTAGCGCTTCATGTCCAGCATGGAGAAGCCCTGGGTGCGTACCAGGTCCTGATCGGCGTTGACCAGCATGCCCTTGATGATGTGGTCTTCATCCACATCCATCCAGTAGGCCTGGCGCAGGATGGTGGCCAGGGCGGCGGCACCGCAGCTGAAATCGGTTTTCTGTTCCACCAGGTTGGCGAACTTGCGTTCACGGATGCTCTCGACCTTCTTGAAGATCACGCCACCGCCGGGCATGGCAGCAATCGCCATTTGCCCTGCCCAAGTCGGGCCGGTGAGCAGTAACAGGAAGGTGAGGGCGATGATCCGCATGATCGAATGGCCTGGAGGACACTGGAATAAAAAGGGGCCTTGTTGCCAAGGCCCCGTTGAATCAGAAGCGCACGCCAGAGGAGATCACAGTGGTGTTGCCTTGCTGATTGCCCACACCTGCAGAAATGTTGGCGCCCAGGTTGCCCGAAGAGCCATTAAGCGAGTTGTTGGCGCTGGCGTTGTTCACGACAGGCAGGTAGGTGTGGCTACCCCATGGGCCAGACTGAGTGGCCACGGTGTTCAGGTAGGCGTTGTCCACGCTGGTTTGCGTGGTGTTGCTCGATGCGGCAGCAGCAGCACCCTTGGCCGAGGAAATAGCCAGTTGGTTTTTCTGTTGGTTGAAGTTGCCTGCGGTCGCGTTCACGCCCAGGTTGCCGGAGCTGCCGTTGGCCGAGTTGTTGAGCGAAGCGTTGTTGTGGGTAGCCACTTGCACCGAGATGTTGTTGTGGTTGTCTTGGGTAATGGTACCCAGGGCAAACACGGCATCTGCGTCACCGGCCGCGATGGCGGTCTGGTTGTCTTGTTGGTTGCCATCACCGGCTGCGATGTTGGCCTGGGCGTTGCCGCTGCTGCCGTTCAACGAGTTGTTGGCCGATGCGTTGTTCTGGGTGCCCAGGTTGAGCACGCCATTGTGGTTGCTCGATTGCGCGTCGGAAACGGCGGCTACCACGGCAGTAGGTGGGTTGGCATGTGCGGCGGCAGCCATGATTGCAGCGAGAGCGAACGCCAGTGGTTTAAGAGCCATTGTAGTTTTCATGGTATTTCCCCTTGCTTCTAATTAGTTGGTTAAGTGTTGGTACGGTCCAGCTTCTAGCTCCAATGAATCATTGGATTTGCACATTCAGGGCGTTAGCCATGCGGTTCCCCACCCCGGCACTCTGATTCACCTGTACCACTCCACGGCTGCCGGTGAAGGCCTGGTCGCTTGTGACGACCTGGCGGCTGCCAGTGGTAGAGGTGAACCCTGAGTTTGGTGACAGCGCCACGTTCTGTTGCGACATGACGCTGTCGTCGATGCTTTGCGGGCCAGCATTCACGCTGATCCGCACCGCATTGATCATCTGGTTGGTGGCCCCGGCCGACTGGTTGACGCCCAGTACACCGTTGCCATTGCTGAAAGAGTTGCCCTGGATCGCCACCTTGGCGTTCTGGGAGCGGTCGGCAGGTGCGCCGCCGATGGTCTGGCTGATGGAGCCGCCAGCCTGGGTGTTGGTGCCGGCTGAAATCGCGCGGCTGTTGATTTGCTGCTGCTGATCACCGGCTGCCTGGTTGATCGAGATAATTCCGTTGTATTGGGTGCCGGAGTTGTCGATCACTGCGCTGTTGTCAGCCATGGCTGCTGAGCTGGCCAGGATCGCGAGGAACAACCAGGAATGGTTCATCTCACTGGCCTCCCATCATGGCGCCGATGTTGTTCAAGGGAGCCATGCCGCGGGAGATTGAGCCGTTGATCTGGCCGGAGAGGCTGGAGCCGCTACCATGGCCGGCTGCTGCGCCTGCACCGAGGCCCACGCCGCCGCCGTTGTTGGTCAAGCCGGGAAGGTTGCCGCCAGGCAAAATGGCGCGAGTGATACTGGAGCCGCTGCTGATGTTCGCGTAGTCGTTATCGCTCAGCTCATTGGTGGCACGCAGGATCTGTGGCGCCGCATTGGCATTGACGGTGACGGGGTTGGGATCGACGCCGGCAGTGCGGCCCGCCATGTGGCCCTGGACGGTGCGCTGAATCACGATCACACCGTCGCCTGCCGCGAGCACTGGAAGGCTCACGCTGGTACTCAATACGCAGCTGATCAGCAGAAGGCTCAATGAGCCTGGATTAAGTGTCTTCACGACGGCGTTCCTTATTCTTGGCGCTGACCCTAAACAGCGCTGTCAGGAAGAGAGCAGGAGCTGTGCCGCTTTTGATTTTATGAACGGATTCAACACGTTATGAGCGCGGCGAAGGCTGTGCAGGCAGGATGTGTTCCAGAAGTGAGACAACCGGCACGTGTGCAACCCGCCCGGCAGGTGTCTCAGGGATGAAACAGCGGGCGTCACAAACCCGGCAGTCCGCAGCCGGCTGTCAGCTCAGCCGGTGCAAGTGTTTCAAAAGTGGACAGTTAAAGGCGCAGGGTGCCAGGGGAGGAGGGCGCGGTCCCCTGGAACGAAGGTCAGCTTTTCGGGGTTTTACGCGGAATGGAATTGAGCACGGGGTTGCCGTCCTGGTTCTGGGTCAGGTAGACCGGCAGCACCTTGGGCAGGGAGGGGACGAGGTTGGACACCTCGTTGATGTTGTAGATGCCGCCAATGCGAATCGCGCCGGTGCCGGCGTCGGCCAACATCACGGGTTTGCTCAGGTAGCGGTTGATCAGCGGCAACGCGTCGGCCAGGGCCAGGTTGTCGAGGATCAGTTTGCCGTCACGCCAGGCCAGGGCGGTGTCGCCCGGGGCAATCGGCTGGGCCTGGGGGCTCGCGTCACCGTGGCTGTAACTGGCCTGCATCCCGGGGGACAGGCGCAGGCCGCTGTGGACGTCGTCACTGGTCACCAGCACCGAGCCTTGCAGCAGCATGACCCGTACGTGGTCTTCGTATTTCCAGACGTTGAACTGGGTGCCGGTCACCCGAACCTGGCCGTCGCCGGCGTGCACGATAAACGGGTGTTGCGGGTCATGGCTGACGTTGAAAAACGCCTCGCCCTTTTTCAGGATGACCCGGCGCTGGTCCTTGTAATTGCTGTAGACCAGTTCGGTACCCAGGTTCAGCTCCACCTGGCTGCCATCGTCCAGGGTGACCTGGCGCAGGGTGTTTTCGGCTTCGTAATGTTTGTATGAGCTGGGCAGCCAACCGGCTTCCCAGCCGGTGAAGGCCGCCAGCGGCAACGCCACCAGGCAGATTGCTGCGGCCACCGCGTAAGGGTTTAAACGGCTGCGAGGCTTCAACTGCACCACCACAGGCGCCGGCGCACTGCGTGGCAGGTGATCGGCAACGTCCCAGATTTCCAGCATGGCCGCATATTCGAAGGCGTGCAGTGGGTGCGCATCGTGCCACTGCTCGAAGGCCTGGCGCTCGACCGTCGTGCAATCACCCGCATGCATGCGCATGCACCAGTGCGCAGCGGCATCGGTGATGGCGTCGTATTCGGCTTCTGAAAGGGACTTATCTGTCATTAACTCATCCTGATTTCGCACATTCTAACCTCCACAGCAGGACCGGGAGAACAGCCATCATGGCGAATGAACATCAATTGGAACTAATTCTCGTCTGCAAGGCCCTAAAAATCAGGACAGGTCACATTCTTTCCCTCAATGGAGTACGAAAATGTTGAAGAAAACCTTAGCCGCCCTCGTTGCAACCTCTGCCTTGCTCAGTGCCGGTGCTGCCTTGGCCGACAAGCCCGGTGCGGGCTGGATCACCATCGAAAAAGCCATCGAGACCGCCAAGACGAAGGCCGGTTATATCGAGATCTACAAAATCGAAGCCGACAACGATGGCTACTGGGAAGGGGAAGGGCGCAAGTCTGATGGCATCGTCTATGAGTTCCGCATCGACGGCGCCTCAGGCAACGTGTTGCGCGACCAGAAAGACTGATACGCGGTAAATGAACCTGCGCAGACCCGGTCCGGGCCTGCGCAGGCCTGTGCTTCAGGGCGTTTGGTGCGCCATCGACGGTATCGGATCCAGCTGACGTCCCAGGGTGGTAATCAGCAGGGTCAATGAGTCGGCGTTGTCTATCTGGGTATTGAAACGCCGGGTCAGGTTGGTTTTGAAAATCCCTCTCGCATTGCTCAAGTCCACGCCTCCGGTGGTCTGCAGAATCTGCTCCTTGATGTAGTCGTCGTCAGGATCTGTGCCTACGTCAGGGCCGATCACGCCCATGGCATCCATTGATTTGAACAAGTGCCCAACGGGCGTGCTCACCGAGTAGGCGTTTTCTTGCACGTCTTGCAGCCAGTCCCGCAGGTCGCGACCGGTCTGGGTCTGGACTTCGATCAGGTCGGAAAACGGTGATACCGTATTGAGGTACACCGCGTCGACGGTGTTGCGCACGATGTGGGTCAGTTCGTGGATAAGCGTCGTGGCGCGAGCATGGACCGGTTGGTCGAAGTAGCCGATCAAGTGGCTGTCATACAGCGACGCAGGGGGATCGAAGAAGTTGTCGGAGAGGTAGATGCGTCGGTCGGGGTCGTCGTCGATGGTAAAGGCCCAATGCCGCTCGGGCTCGACGATATGCGCTCCGGAAACGAATCGCGTCGAGTTGAGTGAGTAAAGCGACGGTTCCAGGATCTCGTCCAGGATAGCGGTAACGGTTTCCAGCAGTTTTTTTGCGAGCGCCTCGGGAAACCGTGCGGGCCCCGTATCGGGGTCTGGCGCAATCCCAAAGAAGCGATTCACGAAGCGATGCACCCGCGTGACGGGTGGGTACTTGGGGTCCAGCAGCTTCAGGTTTTGTTGGCAGTTGTGCAGGTAAAACGTTGCCAGGTCCAGTGCCTCGACAATCGCCTGGGCCCTGTGTGGAGAGAGGCGCCGGATATTGGCCATGCCACGGGCTTCGATGTTCATGATCCTGCGGGCTGCTGCCCTGACTTCTCGCTGCTCGAGCATTCTGCTGAGCCCGGGGCCGAAGCGGCGGATGGGCGGACGGGTATCGACCCGCCATTTGCGTCCGGTATCCAGGCGCAAGCGAGGGCCTTTGGACTGTGCACTGAACAGCCGCCAGTGACTGCCCTGTTTTTCGGCGCGATAGACCTTGCCCGCGCAGGGAACGTAATGGTGGTTATTCTCCGAGGTGTAGACCCCGGAGGCGCCCGCACTCAATTGTTCCAGGCTGGGTTCGTGCACCTCATAGGCCTGCAGCCGGGTGCGTTCTTGAGCCGTTATGTCGATGCCTGGCCAGGCCGGGGCTGTATCCGTTGGTTCAGGTGCCGGCTGAGGGTCGTCTGGAACCACAGGCGCCTGCATCAATTGGCGCAACGAGAGCATTTGCCCGACGCCCGCGATAAACGACTCCAACGCTTCACGCCATTGGTGTTGCTGCAAGGCTTCGGCGGAGGCCTTGAAAAGCCGGTAGCTCTGCCATATCACGATCGGCAGCATCAGTTTGCCGGGCAGTAACCCGAGTGACTGTTGGAGGCCGCCGGTAAACAGCGCTTTTATGGTGTCCCAATTCGACTGGCCGTCGGGCTGATTTTGCTGGTCGAGCATGTGCACCATAAGGGCAGTGTTGTCCCGGTACAGCTGCTTGAGTGCATTGCCCATGATGGGCGTTGCTGCCAGGGTGATTTCAGACAGTTTCCCTGCAGTGGTGGCCCACAGGTTTTTATAGGTGGCTTGATCGCTGGCCGGCAGATGGCCAATGATCCAGTCCTGCAGCAGGCCGGGTATGTTGAGCCGAAGCAGCAAACTGGCCTCGTTTTCAAACTCCTGGAACGTCTGTTGCGGACTGTACGGCGTATACATCACTACCGGGTTCTTTCCGGCGGCACTGATCAAGTAGACCCCCAGCGTCTTTACGGCGCGGGCGCCCGCCGTCGCAATCAACTCCAACGGGCGGATACTCGCGGTCGCGCCCTCGACGGTAGCGCGGGCGGTGGCGTCCGGCATATCGAGTATCTGTTCGATCAGGCCCAATCCGGTGACCGAGAGCCGCTCCTGTAGCTTCAGTGCATGGGCATGTTGCAGCAGTTGCCAGGGCAACTGCCGGATAAACCGTTGCTCTCGCTCCCCGGCACCGGGGTTGCCTGGGGTGAGCTTTTCAGTCAGGTAAGCCTGGTTGTCTTGCTTGAGGGTCAAGCGGGCCAGTATCTGACGTATGACCGTGGGCGTCAGGCCAACGGCCGCGGAGTCGACTTCAAAGGTGGCGGCCTGTTGTGTAACGTGATTCAGGGCGTAGTCCAGCAGGTTCTGGCGCTGGCCGGCGAGCACCAGCTTGGGGGTGATGTACACGTTTTTCGGGGACACGGCGTAGGCCATCAACAAGCCGGTGAGTGTGTCGTGGACATACTGCGAGAGGGAGAAAAAATCATGCAGGTAGTCTTTGTCGTCGCTGAGGCTCTGGCGGTATTGCTCAAGGATTTCGATATGGCGCTGTTGCTCCTTGATCGGGGCCATCCCCAGCCAGGCGGGTAACGACTGTTGCGCCATCAGGGTTTGGGCGATTCGTGACGTGTGGTCCAGGTCGGTGGCGGGTAGCGTCTGTTCCAGCGCAGCAAAACGGCTCAACAAGGCACCGCTCGATAAGCTCAGCGCCAGGCAGTGGGCGCGTTGCCCGATGTAATGCTCAATCCACGACTGTTGGCGGTGTTGCGCCACGGCGTCGTTGATCTGCATGAAGCTGCCCAGGGCGTAAGACTGGTGGGGCTTGAACTGGCGGGGGGCGAGGTTCTGCAGAAGCATCATGCGCTGCTCGGGATCGGCGAGCCGGCGCTTGAGTTCGGTGTGCAGTTGAGCGATGTGGGTGAAACTTTCCAGGCCTCGCGCCGGGGTCCACAGAATCGCCCGGCCGGAATGGGAAGGGTCCAGGCCGCCACGTTCGGTGAGCACCAGGCAATGCGCCAATGGCACCCTTTGCTTCTGGTTCTGCGGTTCGACGGTCAGCGCGAAGGCGTCTGGAATGAAGCCGTTGAGCCCCTGGCGCCGGCGCCGATCAGGGCGCTGATGATCAAATACGGTATTGATCAGCGCCTCGTCACGGGCGTCGAGGCTGTTGTTCAGGCGCCTGAGCCGGGCCTCTCCCTGAATGGCCACTGACATGGCATGGGCCATGGGCGCCTTGAGGGTCTCCAAGTGCTCACGGGGCATGTTGGCGAGGTCGCGGCTGCGAAATTGGGTCAGTGCAGCGCCGAGAATGGCGTTGGCCCGGGTGATATCGAGCGAGGTCAGTTTTTTTGCAAGTCCCTTTCCCGGGGCATGGTAGAGACCGTAGTCGGGGGTCTGGGGAATAGGCCCCAGGCCACGGGTCAGGCGCCCGATGAAATAGCTGCTGAGGCTTTGGCTTTCCAGGGGCGGTGCCACGGCTGCATCGCTTGCGGTACTGGCGTATCGGTTGACGTAAATTCCCTCCGGGTCGAGATCCGGCAGGCGGTGAAGGTTGAACTGCGCGGTCAATACTTCCCGGACCTTGCTCGCCAATGCAGGTTGCGCCCGGATCTGCACGGCCAGGGATTGCTCGATACTGACCATCTGTTTTTGCAGCAGGGCAACGCGTTCGGCAGTGAGCGAGACCGGGCGCGTGGGGTCGGCGAGTACTGAGTGCGGGGTCCACCGTCCCTCGCTATCCAGGCCCGGAAGTTGGCTGTCAATCATGTAGCGCACGTCCAGCGAGTGATCCACCAGGGCCGCGGGATCGATGCCGGCTCGTGTGCGACGGTACAGGTCCAGGGCATAACCGAGGTTCTGCTGCTGTTTGGCGATGACCTCTTCGAACAATTGTTCAAACAGGTTGCCTTGCAGTTGTAGGCCAGAAAACCGGGGGGCCTTGAAGCCGATAAACAATGCGCGCTCTTGCAGGGACATCAGGTTATAGAGGTTATTGTCATACCCTGGCGCCTTGACCATGGCCTCGAGGGCCTTCATTAAATCCTCGTAGTTTCCGAGCACCTGCAGGCCCAATCCCGGTGTGTAGAAAAACGTAGTGGCGTTCCCGATCATCAACGTGCTGGCCAATGAAACTGTATTGGCGGGATGCTCCCAGATCTGCACTTTTTCGAAGCGCAGTGGGGTGATGTTGTTCCCGTTCAAGGTCTCTTCGGGCTCGTACAGCAGGGCCAGCGCCTGGCTTTGCGAGGCACTGATGATCGACTTTTGGCGCTTGAGCAGTATGTCCAGTCGGGCATTTGCCGCCATGGCCTGTGTGAAAAAGGCCCGGCGAGAAAGACTGGGTGATATTTCGGTGTTCCAGAACGTTTCCAGGGCGCTCTGCAGGAACGGAACCAGTTGCCCGGCCGCTTGCTGAATCGCGGTTTCCCAGCGTGGTGCGTCCGCCGGGTCTTTTGGGCGCCCGGGATGGAAAAATTCCCGGGTCTGCCCGACAGGCCAGTTTTGCTCGCGGTAAAACAACAACACGGCATCATTGATGTGCAGTGAATCAAGCCAGCGGGGCGTGTTGCCTTGCACGGGCTGGCGGGCGAAAAAGCTCACATGGGCGGCGCTGGCATCCAGTCCCGGGAACGCGGGTCGACACACCACGTTGAGCAACTGCGACAGCAAGGTGCCCAGCGTCGGGAGTCGTTTTAATTCGGCCAGCATCGCCTGGCGGTTTTTATCCTGATAGGCGTTGAGGGTTTTTTCCTGTTCCTCAAAAACACCCTCAAGGATGGCTTCGGTGGTCAGTACGGGAGTGTTATCCGCTGCCCGTATGGCCTGTTGTTGCAAAGGCAGGAAACGCAGGAGTTGCGCGGCCTGCGCCGGATTTTTCAAACGTTCGCTCAACGCCGCCAGGGCTTGCGCACGGTTATCGAATTTTTCCAGGCCGCCGTAGGGGGTGTAGAGGAACGCGTGAGGGTAAACGCCGCTGGAACTCATCATGAAGCTGCCGGCCAGTTCGGCGGCGCTGGGTGTGTTTTTGTCGAGCCAGAGGCGTTGCGCAATCATCGGCGGCGACTGCTGACGACGCGCGGTGTCGGTGGCGAAAAACACCTTGCCGAGAAACTCGTGGTCCTTGCGGTCGAGGCCCAGGCGGCGTTCACGCTCCAAGACGTTCCAGCCATCGCGCAGGGCTTCCGGGAAAAAATAGGGTAGGGAGCTGTGGCTCATGTGCCTGATCCTTGGACAAAGTGAGGGCGTCGACCCTACGCACCCGCGAGCGCCTCAGGGCGCTAGATATGTCTGGCGTTCCCTGTCGACAGCCATGGGGCAAACCCTGTCTAATCGTCAGACCGATTCTTTGTACGCTGTTGCCCTTTCCAATAATTAAACGGGAGCTTCAGATGTCTGCATCGCCCTTGGATGTCGAGTCTTCATCAGAGCGACTCACTTACGCCCAATTGACCGACCTGCTGCGCCAGGTCTTCGTGCGCCACGGCACATCGGCCGACGTGGCCCGGGTGCTTGCCGAGAACTGCGCCAGCGCCGAACGTGATGGCGCCCACAGCCACGGCGTGTTTCGCATTCCCGGTTATGTTTCCACCCTGGCCAGTGGCTGGGTCAACGGCAAGGCCGTGCCGGTGGTAGAGGACGTCGCCAGTGGTTTCATTCGCGTCGATGCCGCCAATGGTTTCGCCCAGCCCGCGCTGCAAGCCGCCCGCCCGCTGTTGGTGGAGAAGGCCCGAAGCGCCGGGATCGCCTTGCTGGCGATTCACAATTCCCATCACTTCGCGGCCCTTTGGCCGGATGTCGAGCCCTTCGCCGAAGAAGGCCTGGTGGCCTTGAGCGTGGTCAACAGCATGACCTGCGTAGTGCCCCACGGGGCAGACCGGCCGCTGTTCGGCACCAACCCCATTGCCTTCGCGGCGCCCCGTGCCGATGGCTTGCCGATCGTCTTTGACCTGGCCACCAGCGCCATCGCCCACGGCGACGTCCAGATTGCCGCGCGCAAAGGCGAACGCCTGCCGCCGGGCATCGGCGTGGACAGCCTCGGCCAGCCCACTCAGGACCCCAAGGCCATTCTCGAAGGCGGCGCGCTGCTGCCGTTTGGCGGGCACAAGGGCTCGGCGTTGTCGATGATGGTCGAGTTACTGGCAGCGGCCCTCACGGGCGGCAATTTCTCGTTTGAGTTCAACTGGTCCGATCACCCGGGTGCCCGCACGCCGTGGACCGGCCAGTTGCTGATCGTGATCGACCCGAGCAAGACTGCCGGGCAAAGCTTCGCCGAGCGCAGCCAGGAGCTGGTGCGGCAGATGCATGCGGCAGGGTTACGGCGTTTGCCGGGGGATCGGCGCCATCGCACGCGGGCGAAGGCCCTGGCAGACGGGATCGAGCTGAATACGCAGGAATTGAAGCGGTTGCGGGTGCTGGCACAGGTGTGAAGCGCGCTGCGCCCGGGGAGGGCGCAGGCGTTTTGTCAGGTCAGTTGCGGCGACCCAGCAACAGGCCGACCACCAGGCCAAACCCGGCGGAAATCGCCACGGTCTGCCATGGATGGCCACCGATGTACGTCTCGGTGGCGTCTACCACCGGCTTGCTGCGCTCGCGCACATTGGACACCGAGTCCAGGGCCTGCTTGAGCTTGATAGCGACCTGTTCGCGCAGGGTTTCACCTTCTTCTCCCACCAGTGACGCACTGCTTTTGAGCAGCTTGTCCGATTCTTCGATCAGCGCGGTCAGCTCACTGAACGCTTGATCCTTGATTTGCTCTTCGACAGCTTGGGCGGCAGATTTGCGGGCCATTGGGTTAACTCCTTGCAGGTGAATGTGGCAATAAATGCGCTCGATGAAGAATGGAGTGTTTGAAGCTGGCAAAAGTTGCAGGTTTTTTTCCTGAGGTCAGCTTAGGTGAAATCCAGGCCAAGAAAATTCGACCTACAGTGTAAGATGTCACCTATTTGTGCAGCAGGTAATTCAACATGAGCTTCAATCTGGCCAACAAGCCCCTCGCCGAGCGCGCCGCGCTGGAAGATGAAAAGTCCCGTCTCTACGACCTGTGGCAAAGCAACCTGGGCAAGGCCAAGGGCGAAGCCGCCCGCCTGTTTGGCGAACGTGCCAAGCGCAAGGGCAAATGGGCCGAATGGGTGCGTGCGGAACTGGACGGCATGTCGCCGCCGGAGTTTTCGAACATGGTGCGCAGTGAAGTCAATCGGCTGATGGCGGCGAAGTAAAACACGCCTCGATCGCCTCACGCACCAGGCGCTGCAAGGGATCGAGCTGCGCCTGGGTGCGCCAGCCCAGCTCCACCGGGTAGCGCGGCAAGGTCAGTGGGCAGGGCAGCACCGTCAACCCGGTCAGCCGCGCGATGGCCTGGGCCGCGTGATCGGGGATGGTCGCCACCGCCTGGCTGCCCTTGAGCAGAAACGGTAGTGCGGCAAAGTGGGTGGTGGAAGCGCCTACGTGCCGGCTCAAGCCCTGCGCGGCCAGGCCCTCGTCGGTAATCCCGATAAATCCCCCAGACGATACCAACACATGTTCACGCCTCACGAACTCGTCGAGGTCGATGGCCTGTTGTCCCGGCGCCAGGCTGGCGGGGTCCACCAGGCACGCATAATGGCCTTCCCCGAGTACCTGGCGGCTCAGCCGGCGCTCGGCAAAACCGCCGGCGGTGATCGCCAGGTCCAGGCTGCGGTCGAGCAGGGCACCGGCGACGATCTGGCTGTGGGTCTGGCGGAAAATCAGCCGCAGCTTCGGCGCACGCCGGGCGATCTCATCGATCAGCCGGCGGCCGTAGGCAATTTCGAAATCATCCGACAACCCCAAAACCACCGAACGGCCCTGATAATGGCTGCCGTGAGGGTCGACCATGGCCAGGCTCTGGCGGCAACGGTCGAGCGCTTCGCTGATCACCGGTTTCAACTGGTTGGCCCGCAAGGTTGGCGCCAGGCCCCGGCCGGTGCGCACGAACAATTGATCGCCATACACATCCCGCAGACGACGCAACGCCGCACTGATGGCCGACTGTGTCACCCCAAGGCGCAGGGCGGCGCGGCTGGCACTGGATTCGTCGTGCAGGGCTTCGAAGGTTTTCAGCAGGTTGAGATCGACGTTGGCGATATTCATCGGGTTCATAGTGCGTGGCTGGATATGTCTCGAATGTATAACGCCTCTAGACCAGCTGCAATTTTCTGCTGGCCACCACCAGCGCACTGATACTCAGGGCCGCTGCCGCGATCAGGTAAAAACTCGGCGCCAGTTGTGAGCCGGTCAGGGCGATCAGCCCGGTGGCGATTACCGGCGCAAAGCCACCAAATATCGTCACAGCCAGGTTGTAGCTGAGGGACATGCCGGTCACCCGGGTGCGTACCGGAAACACATCCGCCATGAGTGATGCCAGCGGTGCGAAGTAGACCGCCTTGATCAACGCCATCATGGACACCACCAGCAACAACGAGGTTGCGCTGGGTACTGTGTTGAGCCAGACGAATGCCGGAAAGATCGCGAGGATGTAGACGGCCGAAGCCCAGAGCATGATTTTGATCCGGCTGACATAACCGGTGATGAACCCGACCACCGGCGTGACCACGGTCAGGATGAGCCCACCTGACAGCGTGGCCAAAAAGCCTGTGGACTGGGGAATGTTCAAGGTGGTCGCGGCATAGGACGGCATGTACTTGATCATGAAATTGGACGCCGTCGACACGATCAGCACGCCCATGGCCACCAGCAACAAGGTCTTCTGCGAGAACAGCACCTCCCGCAGCGGCCGGGAGCCCGGTTCACTTTCCTTGAAGTCGGGGGACTCATCCACCGTGCGACGGATGTACAGGCCCACCGGGCCGAGGATCAAGCCAAAGAAAAACGGCACGCGCCAACCCCAGTCGAACATCTGCTGGTCGTTCAGGCTGGTGGTCAGAAAGTAGCCGAACAACGAGGCGATGACCACGCCAAATCCCTGGCTAGCAAACTGCAGGCTCGCGACAAAGTTGCGGGTCTTTTGCGGGGCATGTTCCATCATGAAGGCGGTGGAACTGCCGAACTCACCGCCTGCCGAGAAGCCCTGGAGCAGACGGGCCAGCAGAATGCCAATCGGCGCGATAATCCCGATGGCGGCATAGCCGGGCATGACTGCGATCATCGCCGTGCCGATCAGCATCAGCATGATCGACAGCGTCAACGCTTTCTTGCGGCCCTGCCGGTCGGCATAGGAACCCAGTACGGCGGCGCCCAACGGACGGATCAGAAACGACAGCCCGAAGGTCGCAAAGGCCAGGAACAGCGAGACCGCCGGGTCTGCGGCCGGGAAAAATACCTTGCTGATGGTCAGCGCAAAATAGGCGTACACCGACAGGTCAAACCATTCAAGCGTATTACCGATCAAGGCGGCGCCCACGGGCTTCCAGAGGGGCATCGCGGTTGCGACCGCGGGTGAAACGGTGGGGGACGATAACGCTGTCATGCTTGACGCTCCTGATTTTATAAGGGGGTGAGCGGCAGATAAAAAGGGTCGGCCTGACCCTGATTTTTTATTGTGGTTGGGGTGGTGTGAGGTGACCCAGGTCCCAGAACAGCGAGGTCATGATTTGCAGCCCCTCAAGGGCTACCGAGCCCAACAGGTGTTCATCCGGAGCATGCTGTGAACAGCCGGGGTAGGAGTGCGGTATCCACAACGTAGGCAGGCCCAATATGTCTGCGAAAATATCGTTGGGCAGGGTGCCCGCAAGGTTCGGTAACACGGCGACAGGCCGGTGGGTGGCGTCGGCAATCGACTGTCTGGCGAAGTGCACCCACGGGTTGTCAGGGTCCAGCCGGCTGGCAGGTGTACAACGATCCATCACGATATTGACCTGTTGAAAGCCCTCGGCATCCAGGTGCTGGCGCAGCAGGTGCTCCAGGTGTTGCCAGTCGGTACCCACCACGAAGCGCAGCTGGCAATGAGCGGTGGCGTCGGGCGGAATGGCATTCACCGGCTTGGATGGATTACCGGCGGTAAACGCCAGCACCTCCAGGGTGTTCCAGCCGAACAGTCGCTCACCCAAGGTCAAGCCGGGCTCGCCCCACTGCACGTCCAACGGACGGCCCAGCGAATGCTGATCAATGCCCAGTTCACGGATGGCTTCGCGCACCGACTCGGGGATGGCGCCCGGCACCAGCGTTCGGCAGCGAATACGACCGTTCTGGTCCACCAGACTGGCCAATGCATTGGCCAGCACCACGGCGGGGTTGGACATCACGCCGCCCCAGTTCCCCGAGTGCAGGCCCTTGTCCCGTGCCTTGATGTTCAGGGAAAACAGCGCGGAACCCCGGGAGCCGAGAAATATCGTCGGGCGGCTGTCGTTCAAGCGCGGGCCGTCGGAGGCGATGAACACATCGGCTTGCAACAACGCCTGGTGCGTCGTGCACACCTCGCGCAGCCCGGGAGAGCCGCATTCTTCACCGGTTTCAAACAGCACTTTGACGTTGAAGCCCAAACGCCCATCCCGTTGTTTGATGACGTGTTCGAGGGCCGTCAGGTTGATGCTGTGCTGGCCTTTGTTATCCGCGGTCCCACGGCCGTACCAACGATCGCCTTCAACGGTCAGCGCCCAAGGGTTGAGGCCCTCGCGCCATTGCTCGTCATAGCCGAGTACCACGTCGCCATGCCCGTACGTCAGTACTGTCGGCAGGTCGTCCGCTTCATGACGTGATGCGAACAGCAAAGGCCCGGCGCCGGACGGGTTATCGAGCAGTTGGCATTCAAAACCCATACCTGCCAGCGCAGGCTGTATTTCCTGTTGCAGATACCGCGTCAGTTCGTGGGCTTGGCCGGGATTCTGGCTTTCGCTGCGAATGGCGATCCGGCGGCGCAGATCGGCTTCAAAATGGCCGTCGGCCAGGTACTGGCGAACATTCGCGAGCGCTTGTTGCTTGGACATGACAGTTCCGGTGCGTGCTTGGGTTCAATCCAATATAGAAGTCACGTATCGCTCTGTATATTGCTGTTTTTTGACGTTTGACTTCTAATAAATAGATGCCTGGGTAAAGGAATCAAACCGTGGACTATCGCTATTTTCTGGCCGTGATCGACTCGGGGTCGCTTGCTGCTGCCGGTGAACGCTTGCATATCGCGCCCAGCGCCGTCAGTCGCCAAATCTCCCTGTTGGAAGAAAGTATCGGGGTGCCGTTGTTCGAGCGACGGCCACGGGGCATGCAGCCGACGGCTGCCGGCAGCGCCTTGGCCGATCATGCACGACGTGCCTCGCTGGAGGAGCAAAGCCTGCTGTCGGAGTTGCGGGCGGGGGATTACCCGGGCGCGAAAGTGGTTCGGCTGGTGTCAACCGAGGGGCTTTCCCGTTACTTCCTGCCTCAGGTGCTGATCCGGCATTACCAGCAACATCCGGCGTTCCAGTATGTGCTGGAGGTGATGTCGCCTCACGAATGTGCGGATAAAGTGAGGCGCGGCGAGGCGGATGTGGGGCTGGTCTTCAGTACCGAGCCTATCGACGGTGTCGAGGTCCTGCATTCAAGCCGCTCGCCGATCCGCGCCGTGATGCGTGTGGGGCATCCATTGGCGACGCTCAAGCAGGTGCCCCTTCGATCACTCTCACATTACCCGTTGGCGCTGACGCCAAAGGGCTCCACTCAAAGGCTGTTGTTTGACCTCGTTTGCCAGATGGAAGGGCTGTCATTCAATCACGTGATGACGTGCAACTATTCGGGCGCCATCCATGAATTCGTTCGCAACACAGACACTATTGCGTTTGGCGGTGCGATCAGCCATCGGGCGAATGGAAGCGACGACCTGGTATCGGTTGCGTTGTCGAACCCTCAATTTTCAGACCGCGCAATCCAGGTGCTGACGATGCCCAAACGCGCATTACCGGCGGCGCTTGAGCTTTTTATCGAAACCCTTATTGGATCCTTGAAAGACGTTAACTGATGGGAGTGGATATTTATTTGGCTCATATCAGTTAGCAGTGAAGTGGGCTTTATTCATGAATGCTCCTGACTGGAGAATGGGTCACCCCATTGATTCGGAGTGATCGTGATGCCCATTTCTACCGTGGCTGCGCTGCAAATCGGTTCCCTGCCGGGTGGCAAGGCCGAGACCCTGGAACAGATCCTGTCTTACGAGGACGAAATCCTGCGCAGCGGTGCGCAATTGGTGGTGATGCCTGAAGCCTTGCTCGGCGGGTATCCCAAGGGTGAAGGCTTTGGCACACAGCTGGGTTATCGCCTGCCGGAAGGCCGCGAGGCCTTTGCCCGTTATTTTGCCAACGCGATTGATGTGCCGGGGGCGGAGACCGAGGCGTTGGCCGGGTTGTCGGCGCGTACCGGGGCGAGTTTGGTGCTGGGTGTGATCGAGCGCAGTGGCAGCACCCTGTATTGCACGGTGTTGTACATCGAACCGGTGGGCGGGTTGGTAGCCAAGCATCGCAAATTGATGCCTACCGGGACCGAGCGGCTGATTTGGGGCAAGGGCGACGGCTCGACATTGCCGGTGGTTGATACGGCGGTGGGGCGCATTGGTGGCGCGGTGTGCTGGGAGAACATGATGCCGTTGTTGCGCACGGCGATGTACGCCAAGGGCGTGCAGGTGTGGTGTGCGCCGACGGTGGACGAGCGGGAGATGTGGCAGGTGAGCATGCGGCATGTTGCGCATGAGGGGCGGTGTTTTGTGGTGAGTGCGTGTCAGGTGCAGGCGTCGCCCCAGGCGTTGGGCGTGGAGGTGGCGAACTGGCCTGGGGATCGGCCGTTGATTGCCGGTGGCAGCGTGATCGTCGGGCCCATGGGGGACATTCTTGCAGGGCCGTTGCTGGGTGGGGCGGGGTTGCTGGTGGCGCGGATTGATACCGATGATCTGGTGCGGGCGCGGTATGACTATGATGTGGTTGGGCATTATGCCCGGCCTGACATTTTTGAGTTGATCGTGGATGAGCGGGGTAAGCCGGGGGTGCGGTTTATTGCTGACTGAGTACATATCCGTTATTTGGGTAACGGCGGCTTATGGTTTCGCTCTTACAGCGAGTCACTTTGGAAAAGCCTGTACGGACCGGACACATGGTTGACGGGTGTGCGGGGACATGGTGGACACTTTTCGGCGAGCCAATTTCGCCGGAAATCCATCATGCCCTGGGACACGAGAGATGCCATGAGCCTGAAAGAAGAGTTCGTTGCCTTAGCCCGGCAACCCGGCAGCAATAAACGAGAGCTGTGTCGACGGTTCGGGATTAGCCCCCAAACGGCGTACAAGTGGCTCGAACGCTACGAGGCCCAAGGCCGGTCGGGGCTGCAAGAGAAGTCCCGCAAACCTATCACCAGCCCCAAGCTGACCAACCCTGCTCTAGAAACGGCGGTCATAGCACTCAGGCAAGACCATCCCGCATGGGGTGGGCGTACGATCAGCAGCATTTTGAAAAAGCAGATTGCTCCCAGCACCGTCACCAATGTCCTGCACCGACACGGGCTGATTCAGCCTGCTTCAAAGGAACAAACGGCAAAGCTGAGATTTGAGCACGATGCGCCTAACGATCTTTGGCAAATGGATTTCAAAGGGCATTTTGCGACACAGCAAGGCCGGTGCCATCCCCTGACGTTGCTGGACGACCATTCACGATTCAATTTGGCTATTCAGGCGTGTGATAACGAGCGTGGGACCACGGTGAAGGAGAAGATGATCGAGGTATTCGAGCGTTTCGGATTACCGGCTCGCATCAACGTTGATAACGGGCCGCCATGGGGCTCACCGCGTAATCCTGGTGAAATCACAGAGCTGAGTATCTGGTTGATTCGTCTAGGAATCCGGATCAGCTTTAGCCGTCCTTACCACCCTCAAACCAATGGAAAGATTGAGCGATTTCATCGCTCACTCAAGGCTGAAGTGCTTGAAGGGCGGCAGTTTTCTACCTTGAAAGAAGCCCAAACAGCGTTTGATCAATGGCGTGAGATTTATAACCTGCAACGCCCTCATCAAGCATTGGACTACAAGGTGCCGATGGACCGGTATCGCGCCAGTCCTTGGGCTTATCCGCAGCGTTTGCCAGAGTTTGAATACGGACCGGACGACAAGCTGGCCAAGGCCTATCACAGCCGATTCCGCTTTCAGAACCGCTATTTCAGTATCGCCAAAGGCCTGGCTGGACATCACATCGCGATACGCTCAAAGCCTGAAAGCGAGGGGCTATTTGACGTCTACTTCTGCCATCACTTTTTGCGGACTATCGACGTGAATAAGCCAGATTACGGACCATAATGTGTCAACCATGTCCCCGCACATGTGTCCACCATGTGTCCGGTCCGTACAAAAAGCCCCAAAGTAACCAAAGGGCTCTGCCCCGCCTGTCGGCACCTCGCCTAGGCTCGGTGTTCCCTCACTCCGGCGATGCTCCGCGGGCCGCCGCGATGGGCCATCCTTGGCCCAGCGCGGCTAAACCGGCGTCCTGCCGGTTTACCCGCTCCGCACCACCTGCGTTCGGCCTCGGGCTTATTGGGGCAGTCAGAGCCAGATCAAGATCAAAAGCAAGAGCACAGCGGCCTACAGGCCGGCTTGAGTGGTAGAAGCCAGATCAAAAGCCAAAGCGAAAGCAGAGCTGCTTTTCTGTAGGAGCCGGCTTGCCGGCGATGGCATCACCTCGGTGTGTCTGATGTACCGAGTTGTCTGCATCGCAGGCAAGCCAGCTCCCACATTTGACCGTGCCCGCTCCCCCCGGTGTCAGGGTAGTTGTCGCGTCCACCGCTTTCT
>NZ_AHHC01000055.1:0-63185 GCF_000242655.1 Pseudomonas sp. PAMC 25886 | reverse complement strand
CCAGCGGCGGTTCCAGCTCCGGCTCGGCCATTGCGGTGGCGGCGCGGATGGTCCCGGCCACGCTGGGCTCCGACGGCGGCGGTTCGGTGCGTATTCCGGGCGCCTTCTGCGGTGCATTCGCCCTTAAAGGCTCCCTGGGGCGAATCCCCACCTGGCCGTGGTCCGCCACTGAGATGCTCAGCCACGCCGGTCCGATCACCCGCACCGTGCGCGACAGCGCGTTGTTGTTCGATATCCTTTCCGGCCCCGACCCGCTGGACCACCAGGCCTTGCCCGCACCCACCGAATCCTACCTGGCGCGCTGCGACCAGCCGTTGGGCCCGTTGCGTGTGGCGTACTGCCCGACCTTGTTCGAAACGCCGGTGGACCCGGTCATCGCCGCCACCGTCGAAGCGGCGGTGCATTACCTCGCGGAAGAGCTGCCGGTCACCGTCACCACCCTGACCCTGGACTGGCAAGACCCGCTCTCCACCTTTGAAACCCTGTGGGTCGGCGGGCGTGGGATTGCCTACGGTAAATCCCTGGCCGATCGCCTCGACCAACTGGACCCCGGCTTCGCCGCGCTGATCAAGCGTTCCGCCGATTACGATCTGGCGGCTTACCTCAAGGCCGTGCAGCAACGTGCACTGTTCGCCAATCAGGTACACGCCTTGTTTAACGACTACGACGTGTTGCTGATGCCGACGATGCCGATCCTGCCGTTCGCCGCCGACCGCGTGGCCCCCGAGGGCTGGCCAGGCGAGGAGGGCGCAGTGCCGTGGGCGCGCTGGACGCCGTTTACCTATCCGTTCAATATCACCGGCAACCCCGCGGCCAGCCTGCCCTGTGGCTTCAGCCCGAGCGGTTTGCCGATTGGCTTGCAGGTGATCGGCCCACGGTTTGCCGACGCCCAGGTGCTGCAGTTCTGCGCAGCCGTGGAAGCCATCGCCCCTTGGGATCAGCACCTTCCCCCGATGCTGATGCCCTGATTGATTGCACCCGGAGTGGGCTCGCCAGAAGCCCGCCCGTGATAAACGCTTTGTGTTGTCCTGCCCTTTCACACCCTGATGAGTGAGAGGTACCCGTGACCCTGTCCATGGCCGTATTACGCTCTATGCTCCCTGCTGGACCGGCTCGCGCCGCGTCTCGCCGTGGGCCGCGCAATACCGGCCGCCTGAACCTGCCCTGGAATACCTCTTTTATGCTGAATCAGCCACGTCTCGACGAAATCATGCTCCTGCTCACCCAACACCAGCGCGTCAAGGCCTCGGACCTGGCGCAGGCGTTGTTCGTCTCCGAAGAAACCATCCGCCGCGACTTCAAGTACCTGGAAGAAGCCGGCAAGCTGCGGCGCATCCACGGTGGCGCGATATTGCCTCGGCTCAACGAAGAACAGCCGCTGCAAGTGCGCAGCCGCATCAAGCCCCAGGCCAAGACACGCATTGCAGTGTGTGCGGCGAAGCTGGTGAGCGAAGGCATGGTGCTGTTCCTCGACACCGGCACCTCGACCCTGGCCCTGGCCCAGCAACTGATCGGGTTCAGCCAGTTGCGCATCATCACCAACTCCCTGGACATCGCCCGCCTGATCACCGAACAAAGCGCCAACCAGGTGCTGGTGGTGCCCGGCGATGTACGCCGTAACGACAACGCGCTGATTGGCGCCCACACCCTGGAATTCGTCCGACAGTTCCATTACGACATTGCCTTCATGGGCATCGGCGCCGTCGACCTGGAACTGGGGTTCATGGACTACCAGGAGCCCGAGGCGCTGCTGCGCCGGGAACTGACCAAACACAGCCTGCGCAGCGTGATCCTGGCCGACGACGCCAAGTTCGGCCACCGCACGTTCATCAATACGCTGCCATTCAGCGCCATCACGACCCTGGTCACCAATCGTGCGCCGTCCGACGATTTTGCGACCCGCCTGGAGCAAGCCCATGTCGACATCCTTTACCCTTGAGTTGCTGGCGCCCAGTGACCAGGACCTTGAAACCTTCGAGGCGCTGTTCCGCGACTCTTCAGCCATCGGCGCGACCCGGGCCGGCGGGCTGCACCGCCTGGCAGCCTCGGCCGAGGATGGCGCCGTGCGCGACCTGTTCGCCGCCTGGCTGACCGAACGCGGCTTTGAAGTGCGGGTGGATGCGGTGGGTAATCTGTTCGGTTTGATCACCTTTAACCCAGACGCCCCCTACGTGCTGTGCGGCTCGCACCTGGACAGCCAGCCCAGTGCCGGGCGTTTCGATGGTGTCTACGGTGTGCTGGCCGGCGCGGTCGCGGTGGCGAGCTTGGCACGCCAACTGCGTGAACGTGGCGAAGTGCCGGCGTGCAATCTGGCGGTGGTGAACTGGACCAACGAGGAGGGCGCACGCTTCCAGCCCAGCCTGATCGGCAGCAGCGTATTCACCGGCGACCTTGCCCTGCAAGACGCCTGGGCGTGCCGCGATGGCGACGGCATCAGCCTCAAGCATGCGCTGCAACAGATTGGTTATCTGGGGGAGGGCCGGGTCGAACTGGACGTGTCCGGTTATGTGGAAATCCACGTTGAGCAAGGTGACGGCCTTGAGCGCGACGGCCTGGCCATCGGCGTGGTCCGCGACACTTGGGCCGCCCTCAAACAAAGGATTCGGTTTATCGGCGAACAGAACCACACTGGCCCCACGCCCATGGCCGCGCGCAAGGACGCCTTGCTGGCCGCCGCCCATGCGATCACCGCCGTGCGGGCCGAGGCCGACCTGCACGGCACGCAACTGCACAGCTCGGTGGGGCGCCTGGAGATCTACCCCAACTCTCCGAACGTGGTGCCCTCCAGCGTGACACTGCATGTCGAGTACCGTTCGCCAGACACCGAGTTGCTGGCCGCCGCCGGCGCGCGCCTGGACGCCACGCTCAAGGCCACCGCCGCTGCCACGGCGACGGACTACACCATCGAAAGCCGCGCCCTGCGTGAGCCGACTCACCTGCACCACGGCTTTTCCGAGTTGGCCTACAGCGTCGGCCAGCAACTGGGCTTGCCCATCGGCAACAGCGTCACCGTCTCGGGCCACGACGCCATCAGCCTGAGCCGGCATTACCCGGTGTGCCTGCTGTTTATTCCGAGCAGCAATGGCGTGTCCCACAACGAAGCGGAGTTCACCAGCGAGCAGGACATGCGCAACGGTTTGCACATGCTGACCGCGTTGCTGCACCGCGCCTGTTCCACCCCCAACGCCTACCGCTGAGGTCTGCCATGTCGAGTTGTTTGCAAGCTAAGTCGCGGCTGCTGGGCGCCCTTGAGGCCGCCGGCCTGTCCGCCCATGTGGTGGTCGAAGAGGGCACCGCCGGGATTGCCTCGCCGGTGCGGCTGGCCACCGAGTGGACCGGTTATACCGTCACCGCGCCGTGGGGCCAGTGTTACGCCAAGGTCTTGCATGACGACATGCGCGCGCTGATCGACATCGAACGCACCGCCCGCGCCACCCAACTGGCGGCCGATTGCGACGTGACGCCGGGTGTGCGCCTGGTGGATGCAGCCGCCGGCGTGTTGCTGCTGGATGCGTTGCCCGCCAGTGAATGGCGCTGGGCCCGCCTCGACGAATTGATGCAGCCCCAGCGCTTGCAGGCGCTCTGGGCACTGAAGAAACAACTGCACGCCGGCACTTCCCCGGGTTTCACCCGCTCGCCGCTGCAAGACATCCAGCACCTGCGCGAGTTGTGCGTGCGCTACAGCGTGGCCTTGCCCCTCGACCACGCCTGGATCAGTACCTGCATTGACCTGGCCTGGACCTCCCTGCAACTGAGCGCCAGCGCGTCGGTGCCGCTGCACGGCGACGGCGTGGCGAGCAACGTGATGATTGGCCCGGAGGGCGCCTTGCAACTGATCGACTTCGACTACGGCGGCTGCGGTGACCCCTGGTATGACGTGGCCATCAGCCTTAACGAGCTGTATGTCTTCGAAAGCGACTGGCGTGAAGGCATCACTGCCTGGGCCGGCCAATGCCGCGAAAGCGACTACGCCCGCTGCCGTTTGTACGCCCTGATCAACGATTGGTACTGGACCCTTTGGGGCCTGTGGGTCGGCGCCACCTCGGCGCGGCCGCTGGAGTTCTCCAAAGTCGGGCAGTGGACGTTGCTGCGCTGCCGCCAGAGCCTGCAAGACCCACGGTTTGAAAGTTGGCTACGTCAGGTACAGGAGGGGCAGGCATGAAAGCGTTAGGTGAGGCGTGTACGCCACAAGAGTGTCAGCTGGAAGCGGCGGTGCGCGGGGTCGCCAGTTGGGGCGGCAGCGGAATTCGTTATGAGCCGGTCAGCGGCGGGATTTCCAACACAAACTGGCGGGTGGAAGTGGCCGGCATCGATACGGCGTATTTCTTCAAGGTGCCCGGTGTGGGCACCGAAATGTTTATCGACCGCCGCACCGCCCACGACGCCAGCCTCAAGGCGGCGCAAACCGGCTACGGCGCGCCGGTGTTTGCCTTCCTTGAGGAATTCGGCGTGGAAGTCTTCGAGTTCATGGAAGGCTGGCGCGCCTCGTCCAACCACGATTTTCTCGACCGCGACGTGCGCCACAACGCGTTGCACGCCCTCAAGGCCTTCAACGACCAGCCGCCGCTGGTGCAGACCAAAACCGTGTTCGACATGATCGCCGAGCACCAACGCCAGGTGGAGCAACTCAACGGCTGCAAACCCGCCGACGACGCCTGGCTGCGCCGCCAATGCGATCGCGCGCGGGGTGTGCTGCAAGCTTCCGGTATCGACCTGGCACCGTGCATGAACGACACCCTGGCGGGTAATTTCATGCTCAACGACCGTCGGCAGATTCGCCTGGTGGACTTCGAATACGCCTCCAACAACGACCGGCATTACGAGCTGGCGCTGTGGTTCGGCGAGATGTTTTTTACCGACGAGATGGAGCTGGCCCTGATCGAAGACTACTTCGGCCAGGTCACCCCGCAGAACCTGGCGCGCATCAAGTTGCACAAGGCCCTGGCGGACATCAAATGGTCGACCTGGGCGATGGTGCAGCACGCGGTGTCGCAGCTGGATTTCGACTTCTACAAATACGGCACGTGGAAGCACATGCGCGCCCGCAGCATCATCAACGATTCGCAATGGGAAACCTGGCTAAGACAGGCTTGAGCCTGCGCCATAACAATAACGACGACACCTCGAGTTCCGCCTTTGGCGCTGGTTTGCGCTGACGTTTCACTGCTTGATTTTTTGTTTGATCACATAACAAACCGATCCAGAAATTCAAGGAGCACCCGACTCATGAAATCCGATACCGCACCACCCGGACGCCTGAAGAGCCAACTCTTCGGCGTGTACTTTTTCCTGTTGCTGATGCTCGCTTTATTCCCGCCGTTCTATTTGAGCGTGAGCGGCAGTACCGCGTTGGTACTGGGCATTCCGTTGCCGATCTTCTACTGGATCGCCATCGCGGTTCTCGCCGGCCTGGGCCTGTGGGCGCTGTATGTCGCCGAGCTGAAAGCCGGTGAAATTCCCGAAGAGGGGGATGCGCCATGATCAGCACCACCAGCGATGCCAACCTCTTTATCACCTTCGGCGTGATCGGCCTGTTCCTGGCCGGGATGATTGCCGTGCTGTACGCCACCAACCGCGAGAGCACGAGCTTTTCCGATTACGCTGTAGGCGGGCGTTCCTACGGGCCGTGGTACATCGCCATGTGTTACACCAACTCGTGGTGGCCGGGCTCGACCTTTACCGCGTTTTTTGCCCTGACCATCGGCGGCGCCCTGGGTTTCTACGGCATGGTCTACGCGACCCTGGGCGTGACAGCGATGTACCTGATGGCGCGCCGCGCCTGGACCTGGGGCCAGCGCTTCAACCTTCGCACCCAGCCAGACTTGCTCGGCATGCGCTTCAACAGCCCGGTGGTCAAGCGGGTGGCCTCGATCATCGGCATCATCTCGGTATTCCCGTGGGTGGTGATGGGCATCCAGGCCTTGGCGATGCTGTTCCAGTTCGCCAGTTTCGGCCGTTGGGGCGTCACCACCTGCCTGATCGCCGGCGTGGTGGTGGTGCTGGTGCGCCAGTACTGGACCGTGAGCATGGGCATGCGCGGGCTGATCATGACTGACATGTTCCAGGGCCTGATTGCCTACGTGTTGTGTGCGGCGCTGTGTGTGTTCCTGTTGTTTGGCGACCAGGCGTCGTTCTCCAACCTGTCGCACTTGCCGGCCAAGATGCTGCTGATCCCTGGCGCCAGCGGCACCGGTTATGGCCCGCTGTACATGTTCAGCCTGATTTTTACCGGGGTGATCGGCTCGATGTGCTGGCCCATGAGTTTTCAGCGCATCTACACCGCCAGCGGCGTCAAGGCGGTGAAGAAAGGCACGCTGTACACGATCCTGTTGGTGGGTGGTTTCTACGGCATCCTGATGCTGTTTGCCGCCGCTATCAGCCAGGACCCGAACGTCATCGCGCACCCGCAACAAGGCTGGTTCCTGTCGCTGTTCGACATCGGCGGGCCGTGGATGCTGGCGCTGGCGATCGTCATCGTGCTGGCGGCGAGCATCGGCCACGTGGACGGCTGCGTGCAGGTCTGCGGTACGCAGTTCGCCAATGACCTGGCCACCTGGAACACCCCGCGTACCGATCGCCAACTGACGCTGCTGGCCAAGTCCGGGATGGTGGTGTTTATCGTCGCCGCCTCGGTGCTGGCGTACCTGACCTTTGATTACGCGCGGCTGCAATTGCTGGCGCAGATTTCCTACCAGGGGATTATCCAGTTGGCGGTGCCGCTGTTCTTCGGAATCTTCAGCCGTCGTGGCAACAAGGAAGGCGCGATTGCCGGGATGCTGGCCGGGATTGTGGTGGCGATTGTGCTGACGACGATGTACCCGGATGACATCCCCGGGCTGGGGTCGTTGACCAGCGGGATCGTCGGGTTGGTAGTCAATGCGGGGATTTTTGTGGTGTGTGCGTGGGCGATCAAGCCGAGCGCGGAAGAAAGTGCCCGGGTTGAGCAGCTGTTCGAGATGGCAGCACCGGGTCGCAAAGTGCCAATGGGGGCAACGCCGGTTCTGAACTGAGCCCAAACTCCAAACCCGACGTAGTTCAAGTGTGGGAGCTGGCTTGCCTGCGATAGCGGTGTATCAGTGACAGAGATGTTGACTGACACTCCGCCATCGCAGGCAAGCCAGCTCCCACAGGTTTAACCGTGCCCCTGACCAGAATCCCCGTTTTGCTTAAGGCGCTTGTACAGCGTATTACGGCTAACCCCCAACTCCCGCGCCAGGTGCGAGATATTGCCGCCCGCAGCTTTCAGGCGTTGGGTCAGGTCCATGCCGTCATCCAACCGTTCAGCGCTTGGCTCCGGCACCACCCCATTCAAATCCACAAAAAAATCATCCGGCAAATGCTCCGCCCGGATTGGCTGCTCTTCCGCCATCGCCAGCGCCACCTGCAACACGCTGCTCACCTGGCGCAAATTCCCCGGCCATGGGTGCTGCTCAAACAGCGCCAGCACCTCGTTACTCAACCCGGCCCACTGGGTCGGCTCGCGATGCTGTTGCCACAGTTGCTTGAACAGCGCCTGTTTATCAGTGCGCTCCCGCAGCGGCGGCAGTTCCAGGGTCAGGCCACCGATGCGGTAATACAGGTCTTCGCGAAAACGTCCGAGCTGCACCTGTTCCCGCAGCGAGCGGTTGGTGGCGGAGATGATCCGCAAATCCACCGGGAACAACTCGCTGCTGCCCACCGGCTGCACACAGCGTTCCTGCAGCACCCGCAGCAGGCGGGCCTGGGTCGGCAGCGGCATGTCGCCGATCTCGTCGAGGAATAAAGTGCCTTTGTCTGCCTTGCGGATCAGGCCGATGCTGCCTTTCTGGTTGGCGCCGGTAAACGCGCCTTTTTCGTAGCCGAACAGTTCCGACTCCACCAGTTCGGCGGGGATCGCCGCGCAGTTGACCGCGATAAACGCCTGTTGGCTGCGGGAGCTGGCCTGGTGCAGGGCTTTGACGAAGACCTCCTTGCCCACACCGGTTTCACCGTGGATCAGCAATGGGATGTCCTTTTCCAGCAAGCGCTCGGCCTGGCGTACCGCCTTTTCCACCCGGGCGTCGCCAAAGTGCAGGGTCTTGAGGCTGATGGCCGTGGGCGCAGGCTCCCTGGGTTTCTTTGTCTCGACAAACACGCGAGCCTGCACAGGCGCCTGCTTCGGGCGTTTCAACAGGCATTGGAAACGGTTGCGCCCGGCGGCTTGCAGCGAGAAGGGCAGGCCTTCGGGCTGGTTGAGCAACTCCAGCAGCGAGACCTTGAAGAGGCTGTCGATCAGCACCCGCGACAGGCTGATGCCCAGCAGGTTGTCTGCCCGGCGGTTGGCCGACAGCACCTGGCCACTTTCATCAAAAATCAGTAACCCGGCCCACTGGCTATCAAGGTTGTTCAACCCGGTGTTGAACGTCAGCTGGAAATGTTCGCCGCGAAACAGGTTGAGGATCAGCCGGTTCTCTACCGTCTGGCTCATCATCTTGACCATGCCGAGGGTGTGGGAGGGCGGCAGGTAGCTGTCGCTGGACACATCCAGCACCGCGATGATTTCCCGCTGGGCATCGAAGATCGGCGCCGCCGAGCCTGTCATGAAACGGTTGGCCTTGAGGAAGTGTTCGTCGTGCTCGATGTGCACCGCCTGGGCACAGGCCAGGGCGGTGCCGATGGCGTTGGTGCCGCTTGCGCGCTCCATCCAGCTGGCGCCGGCGCTGAAGCCACGGGCCAATGTGGGTTCGATAAAACGCTGGGTGCCCCACGAGGTCAGCACCTGGCCCTGGTTGTCGGCGAGCATGATCAGGCAATTGGAATTGCTCAGGATGTTTTCGTAGTAGGGCAGCACTTCCTGGTGGGTGGTTTGCACGAGGGAATGCTGGCTCTCCAGCAATTGGCGCACGCCGTCTGCAGGCAGTTGATCGAAACTCGGCGTGCTCTGGTGATCCAGGCCATAGGCGCGGCAGCGGCGCCAGGAGTCCAGGATGATGGCATCGTGCGCCAGCGGTGTGCTCATGGCGGTGACCCTTGTTTTATTGTTGTTCTGGGTTCGAAAGGCTCATTCAGTGTTGTTCAGAACTGTTCATTGTCAACCCGCCACGTGTTCAGTTGTTCAGGCCGGTCTGTTCATTTCTGTTCAGAGGTGAACGGCCGTTTTGCCTAACCCGTTGACCGGCCTGGGTTTTGGGTTTTTGGCACGGAACTCGCTCTGTGTGCTTGCCAGTACCATTCCAATAATAAAAAGGTCGTGTCATGTCATTGACCCTGGAGCACGTCACTCGCGTTGTTGAAGGCCAGACCTGGATCGACGACGCCAACCTGCGTTTCGAAGCCGGTTCCTTCAATGTATTGCTGGGCCGCACGCTGTCCGGCAAGACCAGCCTGATGCGCCTGATGGCCGGCCTGGACAAGCCCGACAGCGGGCGCATCCTGATGAACGGCGTCGACGTCACCCACAAGCCGGTGCGTTTGCGCAACGTGTCGATGGTCTATCAGCAGTTCATCAATTACCCGACCATGACCGTGTTCGAGAACATCGCCTCGCCGCTGCGCCAGGCCGGTGTGTCGGCCGAGCAGATCCAGAGCAAGGTCCTCGAAACCGCGAAAATGCTGCGCATCGAGAAATTCCTCCAGCGTCACCCGCTGGAACTTTCCGGCGGCCAGCAACAGCGCACCGCCATGGCCCGGGCGCTGGTCAAGGACGCCGAGCTGATCCTGTTCGACGAGCCCCTGGTGAACCTGGACTACAAACTGCGCGAAGAACTGCGTCAGGAAATGCGCGAGCTGTTCAAGGCCCGCCACACCATCGCCATCTACGCCACCACCGAACCTAACGAAGCCCTGGCCCTGGGCGGCACCACCACCATTCTCCATGAGGGCCGGGTGATCCAGAGCGGCAAGGCCGCCGAGGTCTATCACCAGCCGCAAACCGTTCTGGCGGCCGAGCTGTTTTCCGAGCCGCCGATCAACCTGATGCCCGGACGTATCAGCGGCAATGAAGTGAGCTTTGCCAACTTTGTGCACTTCCCGCTGAACGTCGACCTGCGGCCTATCGGCGAAGGCGAGTTCCGCTTTGGCGTGCGGCCCAGCCATATCAGCCTGGTGCCCAGCAACGATGACGACCTGGAGCTGGCGGTGACCGTGGAAGTCGCCGAAATCAGCGGCTCGGAAACCTTCCTGCACGTGCGCAGCGAGCATTTCCTGCTGGTGCTGCATTTGCCCGGCGTGCATGAGTACGACGTCGATGCGCCGATCCGCATCTATATCCCTACCCACAAATTGTTTGTGTTCGATGGCCAGGGACGTCTGGTCCAGGCACCGGGCCGACGTGTCGCGAGGGTTGCCTGATGGCCGAGATCCATTTGCAGAACCTGGCCCACAGCTACAGCGCAAAGCCCGCCGGCCCCGAGGACTACGCGATTCGCGAAATGAACCACGTCTGGGAGCAGGGCGGCGCCTACGCGTTGCTTGGCCCCTCGGGCTGCGGCAAGTCGACGTTGCTGAATATCATCTCCGGCCTGCTCAGCCCGTCCGAAGGCCAGGTGCTGTTCGACACCAAGGTGGTCAACGAGCTGACCCCGGAAAAACGCAACATCGCCCAGGTGTTCCAGTTCCCGGTGGTGTACGACACCATGACGGTGTTCGATAACCTGGCCTTTCCGCTGCGAAACCAGGGCATGGCCGAGGCGAAGATTCACAGCAAGGTGCAGGAAATTGCCGAGGTGCTCGACCTGCAAAACCTGCTGGACAAAAAAGCCCGCAACCTCACCGCCGACGAAAAACAGAAAGTCTCCATGGGCCGCGGGCTGGTGCGTGATGACGTGTCGGCGATCCTGTTCGACGAACCGCTGACGGTGATCGACCCGCACCTGAAGTGGAAGCTGCGGCGCAAGCTCAAGCAGATCCACGAGCAGTTCAACATCACCATGGTCTACGTCACCCACGATCAACTGGAGGCCTCGACCTTCGCCGACAAGATCGCGGTGATGTACGGCGGCCAGATCGTGCAGTTCGGCACGCCACGGGAATTGTTCGAGCGGCCGAGCCATACCTTTGTCGGCTATTTCATCGGCAGCCCGGGGATGAATCTGATTGAAGTGCAGGCCGAGGCGGGCGGTGTGCGTTTTGCCGGCACGCATCTGGCGTTGCCCGAGGCGTTGCAGCAGCGCATTGGCGAAACGCCCTACAAGAAACTGCAGGTGGGCATCCGCCCGGAATTTATCCATGTGTGGGATGAGCACAATCCTGACGCGCTACAGGCGCAAGTCACTCATGTGGAAGACCTCGGCACCTACAAGATCATGACCCTCAACCTCGACGGCGCCCAGTTGAAGGTGCGCCTGGCCGAAGACAAACCTGTGCCCGAGGGGCACGCGTCCATCAGCTTTCCGGGCCAATGGCTGATGGTGTATGCCGACGACTACCTGCTGGAGGCACAGCCATGAACAAGGTGCAGAACAACAAGGCGTGGTGGCTGGTGTTGCCGGTGTTCCTGCTGGTGGCCTTCAGTGCGGTGATCCCGATGATGACCGTGGTCAACTATTCGGTGCAGGACATCTTCGATCAGTCCAGCCGCTATTTTGTCGGCGCCGACTGGTACAAACAGGTGCTGCTGGACCCGCGCCTGCACGACTCGCTGTTGCGCCAGTTCATCTATTCGGCGTGTGTGCTGCTGATCGAAATTCCCCTGGGTATCGCCATCGCCCTGACCATGCCCACCAAGGGCCGCTGGTCCTCGTTGGTGTTGATCGTGATGGCGATTCCGCTGCTGATTCCGTGGAATGTGGTGGGCACCATCTGGCAGATTTTTGGCCGCGCCGACATCGGCCTGCTGGGTTCAACGCTCAACGCGATGGGCATCAGCTACAACTATGCGGCCAACACCATGGACGCCTGGGTCACCGTGCTGGTGATGGACGTATGGCACTGGACGTCCCTGGTGGCACTCCTGTGTTTCTCGGGGCTGCGGGCAATCCCGGATGTGTACTACCAGGCGGCGCGGATTGATCGGGCTTCCAGTTGGGCGGTATTCCGACATATCCAGCTGCCAAAGCTGAAGAGCGTGCTGCTGATCGCGGTGATGCTGCGGTTCATGGACAGTTTCATGATCTACACCGAGCCGTTTGTACTGACGGGGGGCGGGCCGGGAAATGCCACCACCTTCCTCAGTCAGACCCTTACTCAAATGGCCGTAGGCCAATTCGACCTGGGCCCGGCGGCGGCATTTTCCCTGGTGTACTTCCTGATCATCCTGTTGGTGTCCTGGCTGTTCTACACCGCCATGACCCACTCCGACGCCAACCGCTGAGGCCGCCAACATGAGCAAGCGCAAGGTTATCCCGCTGCTGGTCTACATCCTGTTCCTGCTGGTGCCGATCTACTGGCTGCTGAACATGTCGTTCAAGAGCAACACCGAAATCCTCGGTGGCCTGACCCTGTTTCCCCAGGACTTTACCTTCGCCAACTACAAGGTGATTTTCACCGACCCGAGCTGGTACACCGGCTACCTCAACTCGCTGTACTACGTCAGCCTCAATACGGTGATTTCCCTGAGTGTGGCGCTGCCTGCGGCCTACGCGTTCTCGCGCTACCGCTTCCTCGGCGACAAGCACCTGTTCTTCTGGCTGCTGACCAACCGCATGGCGCCGCCGGCGGTGTTTTTGCTGCCGTTTTTCCAGCTGTATTCGTCCATTGGCCTGTTCGATACGCATATCGCGGTGGCCCTGGCCCACTGCCTGTTCAACGTGCCGCTGGCGGTGTGGATTCTCGAAGGCTTCATGTCGGGTGTGCCCAAGGAAATCGACGAAACCGCCTACATCGACGGGTACAGCTTCCCCAAGTTTTTCGTGAAGATTTTCATCCCGCTGATTGGCTCGGGGATCGGTGTCACGGCGTTTTTCTGCTTCATGTTTTCCTGGGTCGAACTCCTGCTGGCACGCACGCTGACGTCGGTGAACGCCAAGCCCATCGCTGCAGTGATGACCCGCACGGTGTCGGCGTCCGGCATCGACTGGGGCGTGCTGGCGGCGGCGGGGGTGTTGACCATCCTGCCGGGCATGCTGGTGATCTGGTTTGTTCGCAACCACGTGGCCAAGGGCTTTGCCCTGGGCCGGGTCTGAGGAGTCGATGATGGAATGGATGGCCTGGACCACCCCGACTGCACTGTTCTTCGCCGCGATCGGCCTGCTGCTGGTGGGCATGACGACCTGGGAATTGCGCTCGCCGAGTATCCCCCGGCGCGGCTTGTTACCGATCAGCACCACCCGTGGTGATCGCTTGTTTATCGGTCTTCTCGGCAGCGCCTACCTGCATTTGTTGGTGATCGGCGTAACCGGCTGGAGCATCTGGGTGGCGTCCGCGCTGTCTCTGGTGTGGCTGTTGTCTGTGATGCGCTGGGGCTAGTTGCCCCTTTTGAACCCCAAAACCAGGAGGTCTCTATGTTCGATAAAAACAATAAGCTGCGACATAGCATTTCATTGGCGGCCGTGCTGGCGCTCAGCGGGCTCAGTGCTGCGGCCTGGGCGGATGCCTATGAAGACGCTGCAAAAAAATGGATCGGCAGTGAGTTCAAACCGTCGACCCTTACCGAAGCCCAACAGCTCGAAGAACTGAAGTGGTTTATCAAGGCCGCGGAGCCGTTTCGCGGGATGAAGATCAACGTGGTGTCGGAAACCCTCACCACCCACGAGTATGAGTCCAAGGTGCTGGCCAAGGCCTTCAGCGAAATCACCGGGATCAAGCTGACCCACGACTTGCTGCAGGAAGGCGATGTGGTGGAAAAGCTGCAAACCCAGATGCAGTCCGACAAGAATATCTATGACGGCTGGGTCAACGATTCCGACTTGATCGGTACGCACTTTCGCTATGGCAAGACCGAATCCATCACCGACCTGATGGCCAACGAAGGCAAGAACTTCACATCGCCCACCCTGGATATCAAGGACTTCATCGGGATCTCGTTCACCACCGCACCGGACGGCAAGATCTACCAGTTGCCCGACCAGCAGTTCGCCAACCTGTACTGGTTCCGCGCCGACTGGTTCGAACGGGCGGACCTGAAAGCCAAGTTCAAAGAGAAGTACGGTTATGAACTGGGCGTGCCGGTGAACTGGTCAGCCTACGAGGACATCGCCAAATTCTTCAGCGAAGACGTCAAGGAAATCGACGGCAAGCGCGTCTACGGGCACATGGACTACGGCAAGAAAGACCCCTCCCTGGGCTGGCGTTTCACCGATGCCTGGTTCTCCATGGCCGGTGGCGGCGACAAGGGGCTGCCCAACGGTTTGCCGGTGGACGAGTGGGGCATTCGCGTGGAGGACTGCCACCCGGTGGGTTCCAGCGTGACCCGTGGTGGCGACACCAACGGCCCGGCGGCGGTGTATGCCACGCAGAAATACGTGGACTGGATGAAAGCCTACGCGCCACCGGAAGCGGCGGGCATGACCTTCTCCGAATCCGGCCCGGTGCCGTCCCAGGGCAACATCGCCCAGCAGATCTTCTGGTACACCGCGTTTACCGCCGACATGACCAAGCCGGGCCTGCCGGTGGTGAACGCCGACGGCACGCCGAAATGGCGCATGGCCCCATCGCCGGTCGGGCCGTATTGGGAAAAAGGCATGAAGAAGGGCTATCAGGACGTGGGTTCCTGGACCTTCCTCAAGTCGACGCCCGAGAAGCAGAAACTCGCGGCCTGGCTGTACGCGCAGTTCGTGACCTCGAAAACCGTGTCGTTGAAGAAAACCATCGTGGGCCTGACGCCGATTCGTGAATCCGACATCAACTCCCAGGCCATGACCGACCTGGCGCCGAAACTCGGTGGCCTGGTGGAGTTCTACCGCAGCCCGGCCCGGGTGGAATGGACCCCGACCGGCACCAACGTGCCGGACTATCCACGGTTGGCGCAATTGTGGTGGAGCCATATTTCGGAAGCGGCCAGCGGCGAGAAAACCCCGCAACAGGCACTGGATGGCTTGGCCAAGGATCAGGACGCGATCATGACGCGCCTGGAACGCTCCAAGGTGCAGCCGATTTGCGGGCCGAAGATGAACGAGGAAAGGGACGCGCAGTACTGGTTTGACCAGCCGGGTGCGCCGAAGCCGAAGCTGGCGAATGAGAAGCCGCAAGGCGAGACGGTCAGCTATAACGAGCTGCTGAAGTCGTGGGAGGCGGCGCGCAAATAGCCCAAACGCAGCAGGTCAAAATGTGGGAGCCAGGTTTGTGTGGGAGCCGGGCTTGCCCGCGATGGCATCCCCCTCGGTCTGTCAGCCAGACCGCGGTGATGCCATTGCAGGCAAGCCAGCTCCCACATAAGCCCGGTTCCCACATTTGCTTCGTGGTGTTTCTGAGAGGGGGGCTACTTGGGATACAGCGGCGGCAAGCTGGTGCTATCCCCCGCAGGGTCCTGCTCGCGCTCCGCCATCGGAATCGCCTTCACCGCCCGCCACAATTCCTCACCCTGCCAATACTGGCCACTTTCGCTGTACAGCGCGCCATTCAACCCGTCCAACGCATCCGACAACGGCACAAACCGCGCGGCCATGTCCGCCAGGGTCTCCGGCTGTTGCCGCGCCCAGGCATCCAGTGCCTGGCGTGTGGCTTGCGGGTCATTGGCCTGGCTCGCCCGCTTGAGGTCGTCCAGCAAGGTACGCGGGCTCGGGCCGGTTTGCGCGGCACGCAGGATCGCCGGCTGCCAGCGCGCACGCCACCACAAACCGAAGCCCAGCAGGGTGGTGCAGGCCAGGATCAGGCTGGTCAGTTGCCAGATCCACAGGCTGTCGTTGTCCGGTGCCGTGATCACGGTGGGGCTGGCCGGTGTGTCCACGATCAGGCTCGGGTTGGTCGCCACTTGCAGGGTGCGGGCCGGCAGGCTGGTGCGTTCCAGGTGGTCTTCGTGGGTGTTCCACCACACCACTTCCACCGGTGGCAGTTCGAGTGCGCCAACGCGGTTGGGCACCAGGGCTTCGCGGTCTTCACGGCTGCCGATCAGGCCGCGGTCGTTGTTCTGGTTGCTCAGCACCGGTTGGTCCGGGTAGCGGCGCAGGCCAGGGATGTCGCTCAGCGCCAGGGGCGGCAGTTGTGCGGCGGCCAGGCCTTCGGCTTTCAGGGTCAGGCTGCGGGTCAGGGAGTCGCCGACCTGCACGTGGTCCGGCTCGGGGTTCCAGCTTTCAGTCAGGGTCAGGCTGCGCGCCGGTAGCCAAGGGGCGTCTGCCGGGTACACCGCCGGCTTGGCCTTGACGGCCAGCGACAGCTCCGGCGAACTGACGTGGATCAGCTTGCCGGGTTTGGAGCCTTGGGGGTTATTGTCCTGGGCGGGCCGAGGCTCCACCAGGGTCGCGCTGAAAATCTGCGCCGGGATCGTCAAGCTGCCGCTGTGCTGCGGGTAAATCGCATACCGCGTTTCGATCACACCATGGCGGATGCCGTTGATGACTTTTTCGTAGGTGCGTGATTCACCGAGTTGCTCGATGCGCGTATCGGCGATCTGCAATGGCGTCAGGCTGCTGTCGTCGTACAGCGACACCGAGTGGTAGACGCGCACGGTCAGCAGCGCCTGGGCCTGGACGTAGACGCTGTCCTGGTCGAGGTTGGTTTCGATAAATACCGGAGCCAACTGGGTCTCGGTGTTCTGGCTGACGGTTTCCACCACTTGCAGGGTGATCGGTTGGGTCTTGAGTTCGCCGATCTGCAACGGCGGAATCACAACGGTACCGGTCTCCTTGGGCAGCAGGGTGATGATCCAGCGGGTAGTGGCGTGGTTGTCGCCTGCCAGCGTGGTGAGCTGGTTGATCTGGCGGGTGCCGCTTACTTCAAACAGCGGGTCCAGTGGCGCCAGGTCCGGTTTGCCGAACAGCGTGACGTCGTTGGACTCCACCGTCAGTTCCACCGTCTCCCCGGAATTGATGCGGCTGCGGTCGACACTGGCCACCAGGCCGGCGGCCTGGGCCTGGCTGGCCCACAACGCGAGGGTGAGAAGAAGGGCGGTGCAGCGGTTCATCGAGTCTTGTCCTGATGTTGTTGCTGTTCGTACCAGAATTTGCGTCGCAGCAGCTCGCCGGGGTTGTCCGGGATCTGCCGCAGCCATTGTTCCAGGGCCTGGCGCTGTTCGCCTTCGATCGTGCCGTTGGCGGGGCGCAGGGGCGGCGTGGTGGTTTGCTCGTCACCCAACTCGCTGCCGGGCACCTCGTTGCTGCCGGCGTGGGGCGTGGCGCCGGTTTGCGTATCGGTTGCACCGGGTTGGCCCTGGCCCTGGGACGTCTGCTCGCCACCGGTGGCGGTCTGGCTGCTGGCGCCCGGTTGCGCAGTCTGGCCGGGTTGCGTGGTTTCGTCATCCTCGTTTTTTGCAGGCTTGGCCGGCTCGGTTTTTTCCGGTTCCTGCTGCATCAGGCTTTCCACCAGGGCTTTGTTCTTCAGCGCCGGCTGCAAGTCGGGCTGGGCTTCCAGGGCTTGCTCGTAGGCGTCGATCGCCGCTTCCAGCTCGCCGCTTTTGGCCAGGGCGTTGCCTCGATTGTAGTGGGAGTAGGCGTCGCTGCCTTCGGCAAAACGCTTGGCCGCTTCGGCGTAGTTGCCCGCTTCATACAGCGCGACGCCTTGCCATTGCGGGTCTTCAAAATGTTCGGCAGCCTCGGCCGGGCGTTTTTTCTTCAGCAGCAATTGGCCTTGTTGGTCCGGGCGCAGCCACAGGTCCTGGAAGTCAAAGGCATAGCTGGGCTGCGGCGCGCCCAACAGCAGTAACGGCAGGAAGAACAGCCAGCCGCGGCGCCCAGCGCAGGCGGCCAGCAGCAACAGCGGCAAGAGCAGCCAATAACCCTGGTCGGCCCAGGTGTCGAGGTGCAGCAGTTGGCCGTCATTGCGCAGGCTTTGCGGGCCGTCCAGCAGGCCGAGGTGGCGCAGATCCTTGTCGTCCAGGCGGGCCTGGCGGTAACGGCCGCCCATTTCGCTGGCGAAAGCCTTGAGGGTCGGACTGTCGAGGCGCGGCACGAGGATCGCGCCCTGGGCGTCCTTGAGGAATTCGCCGCTCTCCTGGGTCACTGGCGTGCCTTCGCGGCTGCCGATTCCGAGGATCGACAGGCTCGGCGCCTGGCTACCTTGTAACTGCAGGCGGATGCCCTGGCGTTCCTGCTTGGACAACGACGAGCCAATCAGCAGCAGTCGGCCCTGGCCGAGGCCGCCATGCTTGAGCAGGCTCAGGGCTTTTTCCACGGCCAGGTCGGCGCGATGGCCGGGCTCGGGCATGATCGAGGGGCGCAGGGCCTCCAGCAGGTTATGGCTGGTGGCCAGATCGTCCGAGAGTGGCACCAGGGTATGGGCGCTGCCGGCGTAGACCACGATGGCGGTCTGCGCATCGCTGCGGGCCTGGAGCAGGTCGAACAGCTTGCGCCGCGCCTGTTCGAGGCGGCTGGGCGGGCTGTCGGTGGCGAGCATTTCCGGGGTCAGTTCCAGCAGCACCACCAGCGGGTCGGCGGGTTTCTGGCTGGACTGTTCCACGCGTTCCCAGCTTGGGCCGAGCAACGCCAGCACGGCCAGCAGCCAGGCAATCCCGAGCACCACCCACGGCGATTTGCTTTCGCGGCCACTGCCGCCGCTGAGCAACGCGGCATGGAAGGCTGGCGGCAGAATCATCTGCCAGCGCCCGGCGCGTTTCTGGCGGTGCCACAACTGCCACAGCAACCAGCCGAGCAGCGGCAGCAGCAACAGCCACCAGGGACGGAACCAGTGCGGCCACAGGGCGATCATCGACGCCTCCGCAAACGCAGGCGTTTCAGGCGCTCGCGCCATTCCGGGTTGGGTTGCAGGAAACGGCCCTTGCTGGACAGTTTGTTGAACAGCCGTTGCAAGGCGTTATCCGGCCAGCGTTCCTGGATCACCAGCAGCATGCTGAGGATCAGTGCCAGCGCCAGCGGCGCGCTGTACAGCGCCTGGGCGGGGCGCGCCTGGGTCGGTTGCTGGGCCACGGGTTCGAGCTGGTCGAGGGTTTCCTTGATCTTCAGCAGTTCGTTGCCGTCGCGGGCGCGGAAGTAGCGGCCGCCGGTGGCCTCGGCGATGGCCTTGAGCGCCGGTTCGTCGAGGTCCAGGCTCGGGTTGACGCCGAGTATGCCCAGGGAGCCGGTTTGCTCGGGGTCGGCACCGATGCCGATCGGGTAGATTTTCACGCCTTCTTCGGCAGCCAGGCGGGCGGCAGTCAGCGGGTCGATTTCGCCGGCATTGTTGGCGCCGTCGGTGACCAGGATCAGCACCCGGCTTTGCGCAGGGCGCTGGCGCAGGCGCTTGAGGGCCAGGCCGATGGCGTCGCCAATCGCGGTGTTCTTCCCGGCAATGCCGATTTTTGCTTCATCGAGCCAGGTGCGCACGGTGCGCCGGTCGAAGGTCAGTGGCGCTTGCAGATACGCCTGGCTGCCGAACAGGATCAAGCCTACGCGATCGCCTTCGCGGCTTTCCAGGAAGTCCCCCAGCAGGTGCTTGACCAGGCTCAGGCGGCTGACGTCCTCGTCCTGCCACTGCATGTCGGGGAAGTCCATCGAGCCGGAGACGTCCACCGCCACCAGCAAGTCGCGGCCACTGGCAGCAATGGGCAGCGGTTCGCCGAGCCATTCCGGGCGGGCGGCAGCGGTAAGCAGCAACAGCCACAGGAACACGAACGGCGCTTGCTGGCGCCAGCCCGGCAGGTTGACCCGCGCGCGGCGGCGGGCCAGGCCTTCGAGGTCGCTGAGGAAACTGACTTTCAGTGCCGGCTCGCCGCTGTCGGCCACCGGCAAGATGAGCCGCAGCAACCACGGCAATGGCAACAGGGCGAAGATCCACGGCCAGGCGAACTCAAACATGTTTGCGAATCCAGGTGTCGACGGCCTGGGTCAGACCGGCGATGGCCTTGTCGTCGAGTTTGCATTCGGGCTTGTAGGCGCCTTCCACCAGCACCATCCAGCGGGTCAGGCCGGCGGCGGGGCAGCGGTTGTCGAGGAACGCCAGCCATTTGCGGCCGTTGAGGGTGTGGCTCTGGCTGTAGGGGTAGTCGTTGCGGCACAAGCGTTTGAGCAGGCCGTTGAGTTGTTGCAGCCAGGCACCGGCCGGCGCGCCGTCGTAGGGTTTGGGCATCAGGGCCAGCTCGGCGAGGGCGGCGATGCGCAACGGGTCCAGGGGTTGTTCGGCACGGGCCAGCGGGCGCTTGGCCGGCAGGAAACGCCGCAGCGACCACAAGCCCCAGCCTGCCAGCGGGAGGATCAGCAGCAACAGCCACCAGCCCGGCGCCGGCGGCCAGAAGCCGATCACCGGCGGGGCGATCAAGGGTTGCAGTTGGTCGAGGCTGCTCATTGCTTTTTAACCGGGCGTTGCGGGTTCAGGTATTCGCGCAGTTGCTCGACCATTTCACCCTGGGTGCTCAACGGCATCAACAGCACTCGCAGCTTTTGCGCGAGCAGTTCCCAACGGGCGCTGCGGGCTTCGGCTTGGGCCTTGTAGGCCTGGCGCAGGTCAAAATTGAGGGTGTCCAGTTCCAGCTGTGCGCCGCGCTCGGCGAAGCGCAGCAGCCCGGCGGCGGGCAGGGCGTGGTCCAGCGGGTCGGAGACCGGCAACAGCAGCAGGTCGCAATGCCGCGACAGCAGGCTCAGCTGTTGTTCGGCGCCTTCGGTCAACGCGCGTTCGTCGCAGATCACAATCACCAGGCTGCCCGGGCGCAGGACTTCCCGGGCCCGGCGCAAGGCCATGCCGAGGGCGTCGGCTTCCGGGCGACGCTCGGTGTTGAGGCTCTGGTTGACCCGCACCAGACGGTTGAGCAATTGCAGCAGGCTTTGTTTGCTGCGGCGGGGTTTGATTTCGTAGTGCTCACTGTCGCCGAACACCAGGCCGCCGACGCGGTCGTTGTGACCCAGTGCTGCCCAACCGATCAGGCTCGCCGCCTGGGCTGCCAGCACCGACTTGAACATCTGGCCCGAGCCGAAAAACAGCCGGCAGCTTTGTTCCACCATGATGAAGATCGGCCGTTCGCGCTCTTCATGGAACAGCTTGGTATGGGGTTCCTGGGTGCGTGCGGTGACGCGCCAGTCGATGGTGCGTACGTCGTCGCCGGCCTGGTAAACCCGCACCTGGTCGAAGTCGACCCCGCGCCCGCGCAGTTTCGAGTGGTGCAGGCCGATCAGCGGGCTGCGCTGGCTTGGCGTGGAAAACAGCTGCACTTCCCGCACGCGATGGCGCATCTCGATCAATTCGCTCAGGGTGACACGGGTTCCATCGCCAGCGTTCATGGGCGTCAAGCGACGGCAACGACGTCGAGAATGCGCTGCACCACGCGGTCCTGGTCGATGCCGGCTGCTTCAGCCTCGAACGACAGAATGATGCGGTGGCGCAGCACGTCGAACAGCACCGCCTGGATGTCTTCCGGGCTGACGAAGTCGCGACCGGCCAGCCAGGCGTGGGCCCGGGCGCAGCGGTCCAGCGCAATCGAGCCACGGGGGCTGGCGCCGTAGGCAATCCACTCGGCCATTTCCGGGTCGAACTTGGCCGGGGTGCGAGTGGCCATGACCAGTTGCACGAGGTATTCCTCCACCGCGTCGGCCATGTACAGGCCGAGGATTTCCTTGCGTGCGGCGAAGATCGCCTGCTGGCTGACCCGGCGCTCGGGCTTGGTTTCGCCGTTGAGGGCTTCGCCACGGGCCTGCTGCAGGATGCGGCGCTCGACGGCGGCATCGGGGAAGCCGATTTTCACGTGCATCAGGAAGCGGTCGAGCTGGGCTTCGGGCAACGGGTAGGTGCCTTCCTGCTCGATCGGGTTTTGCGTGGCCATTACCAGAAACAGTGGCGACAGCTCATAGGTACTGCGCCCCACACTCACCTGGCGCTCGGCCATGGCTTCAAGCAAGGCCGACTGCACCTTGGCCGGGGCACGGTTGATTTCGTCCGCCAGCACCAGGTTATGGAAGATCGGGCCTTGCTGGAACACGAAGCTGCCGGTTTCCGGACGATAGATCTCGGTGCCGGTGATGTCGGCGGGCAGCAGGTCGGGGGTGAACTGGATGCGATGGAACTGTGCTTCGATCCCTTCGGCAAGCTCCTTGATGGCCTTGGTCTTGGCCAGCCCGGGAGCGCCTTCAACCAGCATATGACCATCGGCGAGCAGGGCAATGAGCAAGCGCTCGATGAGTTTTTCCTGGCCGAGAATCTGCGTTGAAAGAAAGGTTCGCAGCGCAAGCAGCGCTTCACGATGTTCCATCGATGACGGTTCCTGGAGAGGTGAGCCCCGGGCGTTGTTAAAAACGCCAGGGCCTGGGGGGCTTACTTTAATGCATCAGAGGGTGCGGCGACTAACGGCGCAGGGGGTATTTTTTGGGAATTGTGGGAAATGTCCGAGGTTTTTGCCGGCTGGCACCTACCTTTGTGGCGAGGGAGCTTGCTCCCGCTGGGTTGCGCAGCAGCCCCAATAAGGCGGCCAAGTTTTTCCAGACAGAGCGCAGTTGACTGGTTTGGGGCCGCTTCGCAGCCCAGCGGGAGCAAGCTCCCTCGCCACATTGAGCCGTCTTGGCTTCTAGATCCGGATATAGGTCCCGGTGCCCTTGAGAATGTTCTGCAAGGTTTCTTCCACTTCGGCCAGATCCGACTCGGCGGTGCCGTGGGTAATTTCCAGGTGGTCGCTGCCGGCCAAGGCATCGGCGTCCGCTGCGCCAATCTCTACCAACAACGTCGTGGCACTCAGCGTGATCTTCAGCCCGTCCAGGGTCGACGGCTCGTAATCCCAGGTAATTTCCACCTCGTCCTCATCCGGATAACGGGTGACCATGAACATCTCGCCCTTGTCGCCGTGGCAGCAGAGCATGGCCATGTTGTCTTCTTCGTCATCGCACGGGTTGACGATCAGGTGGGCGGTGGTCAGTTGCAGTGGCATGGTTAATCCTGTCTGGGGGAGGGCGAAGCAGGGCAATTGTGCCATTGCGGCGAATTTTGTGCTGCATCGTGTGTCAGACCTTGTGGCATGACCTGACGGGCTATATCAGTCATTTCCGGTACTCGGCGCCTCGGGATTTCTCCGAAAACACCCGGTTGCCCAAGTCGCAACCCGCCAGCAGCGTGCCGATGACCGAATATGTCGCAGCGTCGCAAGCAGCACGCTTCCTACACTCGTTAAGCTGCGCAACGGATGTGCCTCGCCAGGAGTCTGACCTGCCCGTCGTACCGTCGCCTGGCTGGCAGCACATCTTATGGAAGTTGAATGTGACCTCATTGTCTTGTCCAGCTTCACCCACCTGTCACTCTGAATTCGTTACTGTAGACCGCGAACAGAGCTGACGGTCTCCCCGCAAGGGGATAACACGCGACGCTTCCATCAATAACAAGCCCAAGCGGAGTACCACAGATGGCGTTCTTCACCGCAGCCAGCAAAGCCGACTTCCAGCACCAACTGCAAGCGGCACTGGCGCAGCACATCAGTGAACAGGCACTGCCACAAGTGGCGCTGTTCGCTGAACAATTCTTCGGCATCATTTCCCTGGATGAACTGACCCAGCGTCGCTTGTCCGACCTGGCCGGTTGCACCCTGTCTGCCTGGCGCCTGCTTGAGCGCTTTGATCACACCCAACCGCAAGTGCGGGTCTACAACCCCGATTACGAACGTCACGGCTGGCAATCGACCCACACGGCGGTCGAAGTGCTGCACCACGACCTGCCCTTCCTGGTGGACTCGGTGCGTACCGAGCTGAATCGCCGTGGCTACAGCATCCACACCCTGCAAACCACCGTGCTCAGCGTGCGTCGTGGCAAGAAGGGCGAGCTGCTGGAAATCCTGCCCAAAGGCACCCAGGGCGAAGACGTTCAGCAAGAATCGCTGATGTACCTGGAAATCGACCGCTGCGCCAACGCCGCCGAGCTGAATGTCCTGAGCAAGGAACTTGAGCAGGTACTGGGCGAAGTGCGCGTTGCCGTTGCCGATTTCGAACCGATGAAAGCCAAGGTCCAGGAACTGCTGGCCGGTATCGACGCCAGCTCCTACGTGATCGACGGCGAAGAAAAAGCCGAGATCAAGAGCTTCCTGGAATGGCTGGTGGGCAACCACTTCACCTTCCTGGGCTATGAAGAGTTTGTGGTACGTGACGAGGCGGATGGCGGTCATATCGAATATGACGCCAACTCGTTCCTCGGTCTGACCAAACTGCTGCGCCCAGGCCTCACCGCCGACGACCTGCGCATCGAAGACTACGCGGTGAACTACCTGCGTGAACCGGCCGTGCTGTCGTTCGCCAAGGCCGCTCACCCAAGCCGCGTGCACCGCCCGGCCTACCCGGACTACGTGTCGATCCGCCAGATCGATGCCGACGGCAAGGTCATCAAGGAATGCCGCTTCATGGGCCTCTACACCTCTTCGGTGTACGGCGAAAGCGTGCGGGTGATCCCGTATATCCGCCGCAAGGTCACGGAAATCGAGCGTCGCTCGGGCTTCCAGGCCAAGGCGCATTTGGGCAAGGAACTGGCCCAGGTGGTCGAGGTTCTGCCCCGTGACGATCTGTTCCAGACCCCGGTGGACGAGCTGTTCAGCACCGTGATGTCGATCGTGCAGATCCAGGAACGCAACAAGATCCGCGTGTTCCTGCGCAAAGACCCGTACGGCCGCTTCTGCTACTGCCTGGCCTACGTGCCACGCGACATCTATTCCACCGAAGTGCGCCAGAAGATCCAGCAAGTGCTGATGGATCGCCTGAAAGCCTCGGACTGCGAGTTCTGGACCTTCTTCTCCGAATCCGTACTGGCTCGCGTCCAGCTGATTCTGCGGGTAGACCCGAAGAACCGCCTGGACATCGACCCGCTGCAACTGGAAAAAGAAGTGGTGCAGGCCTGCCGCAGCTGGCAGGACGACTACTCCAGCCTGGTGGTGGAAAGCTTTGGCGAGGCCCATGGCACCAACGTGCTGGCGGATTTCCCGAAAGGCTTCCCGGCCGGCTACCGTGAGCGCTTCGCCGCGCATTCGGCCGTGGTCGACATGCAGCACTTGCTCAGCCTGACCGAAGCCAACCCGCTGGTGATGAGCTTCTACCAGCCGCTGGGCCAGGTTTCCGGCCAGCGCGAGCTGCACTGCAAGCTGTATCACGCCGACACCCCGCTGGCGCTGTCCGACGTGCTGCCGATCCTGGAAAACCTCGGCCTGCGTGTACTGGGTGAATTCCCGTACCGCCTGCGTCATGCCAATGGCCGCGAGTTCTGGATTCACGATTTCGCGTTCACCGCCGCCGAAGGCCTGAACCTCGACATCCAGCAGCTCAACGACACCCTGCAGGACGCGTTCGTGCACATCGTCAACGGCGATGCCGAGAACGATGCGTTCAACCGCCTGGTACTGACCGCCGGCCTGCCATGGCGCGACGTGGCGTTGCTGCGTGCCTACGCCCGCTACCTGAAGCAGATTCGCCTGGGCTTCGACCTGGGTTACATCGCCAGCACCTTGAACAACCACACCGACATCGCCCGCGAGTTGACCCGGTTGTTCAAGACCCGTTTCTACCTGGCGCGCAAGCTGACCGCCGAAGACCTGGAAGACAAGCAGCAACGCCTGGAACAGGCCATTCTGACCGCCCTGGACGACGTTCAGGTGCTCAACGAAGACCGCATCCTGCGTCGCTACCTGGACCTGATCAAGGCCACCCTGCGGACCAACTTCTACCAGGCGGATGCCAACGGTCAGAACAAGTCGTACTTCAGCTTCAAGTTCAACCCGCACACGATTCCTGAATTGCCGAAGCCGGTGCCGAAGTTTGAAATCTTCGTCTACTCGCCACGGGTTGAAGGCGTGCACCTGCGCTTTGGTAACGTCGCTCGCGGCGGCCTGCGCTGGTCCGATCGTGAAGAAGACTTCCGTACCGAAGTGCTGGGCCTGGTAAAAGCCCAGCAGGTGAAGAACTCGGTCATCGTGCCGGTGGGCGCGAAGGGCGGCTTCCTGCCGCGTCGCCTGCCGTTGGGCGGCAGCCGGGACGAGATCGCGGCCGAGGGCATCGCCTGCTACCGCATCTTCATTTCCGGCCTGCTGGACATCACCGACAACCTGAAAGACGGCGCCCTGGTGCCACCGTTGAACGTGGTGCGCCACGACAACGATGACCCGTACCTGGTGGTAGCAGCGGACAAGGGCACTGCGACCTTCTCCGACATCGCCAACGGCATCGCCATCGACTACGGCTTCTGGCTGGGTGACGCATTCGCGTCCGGTGGTTCTGCCGGTTACGACCACAAGAAAATGGGCATCACCGCCAAGGGCGCGTGGGTGGGCGTGCAGCGTCACTTCCGTGAGCGCGGCATCAACGTCCAGCAAGACAGCATCACCGTGGTGGGCGTGGGCGACATGGCCGGCGACGTGTTCGGCAACGGCCTGTTGATGTCCGACAAGCTGCAACTGGTCGCGGCCTTCAACCACCTGCACATCTTCATCGATCCAAACCCGACCCCGGCCAACAGCTTCGCTGAACGTCAGCGCCTGTTCGACCTGCCGCGCTCGGCCTGGACCGACTACGACACCAGCATCATGTCGGAAGGCGGTGGTATCTTCTCGCGCAGCGCGAAGAGCATTGCCATCTCGCCACAGATGAAAGAACGCTTCGACATCCAGGCCGACAAGCTGACCCCGACCGAACTGCTCAACGCCTTGCTCAAGGCGCCGGTGGACCTGTTGTGGAACGGCGGTATCGGTACCTACGTCAAGGCCAGCACCGAGAGCCACGCCGACGTGGGCGACAAGGCCAACGACGCCCTGCGCGTGAATGGCAACGAACTGCGCTGCAAGGTGGTGGGCGAGGGCGGTAACCTCGGCATGACCCAATTGGGTCGTGTGGAATTCGGCCTCAATGGCGGCGGTTCGAACACCGACTTCATCGACAACGCCGGCGGTGTGGACTGCTCCGACCACGAAGTGAACATCAAGATCCTGCTCAACGAAGTGGTGCAGGCCGGTGACATGACCGACAAGCAGCGCAACCAGTTGCTGGCGAGCATGACCGACGAAGTCGGCAGCCTGGTGTTGGGCAACAACTACAAGCAAACCCAAGCCCTGTCCCTGGCTGCCCGCAAAGCGTTTGAGCGAGCAGCCGAGTACAAGCGCCTGATGAGCGACCTGGAAGGCCGTGGCAAGCTGGACCGCGCCATCGAGTACCTGCCTTCGGAAGATCAACTGACCGAGCGTGCCGCCACCGGTAAGGGCCTGACCCGGCCGGAGCTGTCGGTACTGATCTCCTACAGCAAGATCGACCTCAAGGAAGCGCTGCTCAAATCCCTGGTACCGGATGACGACTACCTGACCCGTGACATGGAGACCGCATTCCCGCCGAGCCTGGTGGCCAAGTTCTCCGAAGCCATGCGTCGCCACCGTCTGAAGCGCGAGATCGTCAGCACCCAGATCGCCAACGACCTGGTCAACCACATGGGCATCACCTTCGTTCAGCGACTCAAAGAGTCCACCGGCATGAGCCCGGCGAACGTGGCCGGTGCCTACGTGATCGTGCGTGACATCTTCCACCTCCCGCACTGGTTCCGTCAGATCGAAGCCCTGGACCACCAGGTCTCGGCTGAAGTGCAGCTGGCATTGATGGACGAACTGATGCGCCTGGGCCGCCGTGCCACACGCTGGTTCCTGCGCAGCCGTCGCAACGAGCAGGATGCTGCCCGTGACGTCGCGCACTTCGGTCCGCACCTGGCGGCGTTGGGCCTCAAGCTCGACGAACTGCTGGAAGGCCCGACCCGCGAAGGCTGGCAGAACCGTTACCAGGCGTATGTCGAAGCCGGTGTACCGGAGCTGTTGGCGCGCATGGTGGCGGGCACCACGCACCTGTACACCTTGCTGCCGATCATCGAAGCGGCTGACGTTACCGGTCAGAGCGCTGCGGATGTGGCCAAGGCGTACTTCGCCGTGGGTAGCGCCCTGGACTTGCCGTGGTACCTGCAGCAGATCAGCGATCTGCCGGTGGGCAACAACTGGCAGGCCCAGGCGCGTGAAGCCTTCCGCGATGACGTGGACTGGCAGCAACGGGCGATCACCATCAAGGTTCTGCAAATGGCCGATGCGCCAGAAAACATGGAAGCCCGCGTGGCCCTGTGGCTTGAGCAGAACGCGAGCATGGTGGAGCGCTGGCGCGCGATGATGGTGGAGATTCGTGCTGCGGTGGGCACGGACTACGCCATGTACGCGGTGGCCAACCGTGAGTTGCTGGATTTGGCGTTGAGCGGTCAGTCGGTGCTGTAACGGGACTGATTGAGCGGTAAAACAAAAAGCCCGGTATCGAAAGATGCCGGGCTTTTTTGTGCACATTGATTGGGGGCTTGGTTAACCCTGTGGCGAGGGGGCTTGTCCCCCGTTGGGCTGCGTAGCAGCCCCATTCCAGTCACCCTATTTATCAGGAAAAATGCGTGTGCGGGTTTAGGGCCGCTACGCAGCCCAACGGGGGACAAGCCCCCTCACCACAAGTTAGCGGTGCTCCTGATGGCTGCGCAGTAATTTGGCTTCCAGGTGGTCCAGATGTCGGGTCATCAAGGTGACGGCGGTACCGGCATCGCCTTGCTCCACCGCATCCACAATCGCCATGTGCTCCTGCCACGCGCAATACGTGCAGGCCTTGGCCTCAAACTGCGCAATCGCCAACGAGGTCAACGGCACCAGGCTGTTGAGAAACTGCGCCAGCGGCGCGTTACCGGCAATCGCCGCCAGTTGCAGGTGAAACTCTCCGGAAAGGCGAATCGCCGGCCCGCGTTGGTCCCGCTCGATGCATTCCCGCTCCCGCGCAATCAACTCACGCAACTGCCGCACCTGTGCTGGTTTCGCATTGGCACATGCCAACTGCACCACGGTGATTTCCGTCAGGCGTCGGGCCTCAAGAATTTGCCGGGTTTGTTGGGCATCGGGCGCCGCCACCTGGGCCCGGTGGTTGGGCCGCAGGATGATCACTTGCTGGTGCGACAGCCGCGCCAGCACCCGGCGAATAACGCTGCGGCTGACACCAAAACTCTGGCCGAGGCTTTCCTCGGTAAAACGGCTGGCGGGGGCGATGCGTTGCTCGAGAATGGCGTCGAACAGGGCCGGGTAAATGTCGTCCACCGAGAGCTTCGGCTTGCCCACCAGGCGCAACGGCGTGAATGGGAACGGGGTGTGCAGGGCGTGAGCGGTCATGGGCGGTCTCCAAAAAGTCAGCTACCCAGATGGTCGTCCGGGATGTTCAAGCGAATGCCCATGCGCAAGCCTTCCTGCAGGATATGCCGGCGCATTTCGGCGCTGGCCAGGGCGCTGTTCTTATTGCGGATCGCCCGCACCACGGCGTCGTTTTCCTGCAGGCGTTCCGCCAGGTGTTCGGGGGAATTACGAAGTACCTGGGCACTTTGCTTGAGGGCGTTGCTGGTCTGTTGCACCACGTTCTGGAAGATCGGGTTGGAGGTCAGGGCGAACAGTTCTTCGTGGAACGCGATGTAGGCGTTCATCCCGGCTTCGCTGTCGCCGGCATCGAGGGCTTCGCGCATGTCCATCAGGGTCAGGCGCAGTTGCCCGACTTCCTTGCTGCTGATGGATTGGGCCACCAGGCCGACGATAAAGGGTTCGAGGGTGTAGCGCAGTTGCAGGATGTCTTCGAGGCTGGCCTCGGCCACGCCGCTGTCCTGGGCCTGGGATTCGCTCAGGGTGGCTTCCAGCACCACCACGCCCTTGCCGGGCATGGAGCGCACCAGGCCGAGGGTTTCGAGCACGATCACCGCTTCGCGCAGGCTTGGGCGGCTGATGCCCATTTGCTCGGCCAGTTCACGCTGGCCGGGCAGCATCTCGCCGCGCCGCCACTGACCCCTCGCCAGGGCGGCGCGCAGTTTTTCTACCACTGAATTGACGACGGTTGACGAGGTGATCACGTGTGGCTCCCTTTAAATTGAACTGTCTGCTTTGTGTGGCGAGGGAGCTTGCTCCCGCTGGACTGCGCAGCAGGCCCATTTTTTGGGGCCGCTTCGCGCCCCAGCGGGAGCAAGCTCCCTCGCCACAGGGGGTGAGTCTGTCTCATCAGAACTCTTGGTGGGCGGGCAGCACCGGTTTCTTGGCCTGAAAGGCATACCCGTGTTGCCCGTCCAGCACCTTGTTGGCGCGCTGGATATCGATGTCTTTTTCCCAACGGGCGATGGCCACGGTGGCGACGCAGTTGCCGATCAGGTTGGTCAGCGCCCGGCCAATCCCCATGAACCAGTCCACCGCCAACACCAGTACCAGGCCCACCACCGGAATCGCCGGGATCGCGGTCAGTGTCGCCGCCAGGATCACCAGCGCCGAGCCGGGAATCCCGTGGGCGCCCTTGGAGGTGATCAGCGACACCAGCAGGATGGTCAGCAGGTCGGTCATCGACAGCGGCGTGCCGGTGGCGTTGGCGATAAACACGATGGCCAGGGTCAGGTAGATCGAGAAACCGTCGAGGTTGAACGAGTACCCCGTCGGAATCACCAGGCCCACGGTAGAGCTGCCAATCCCGAGGTGCTCCAGTTTACGCATGATCTGGGGCAACACTGCATCGGAGGACGCGGTGCCCATCACGATCAACAGTTCTTCGCGCAGGTACTTGAGCAGCGGCAGCATCCGCAGGCCCGACAGGCGCATCACCAGGCCGAGAATCACCGCGACGAACAGGAAGCAGGTGAGGTAGAACAGGCCCACCAGGCTGCCCAGGTGTTGCAGGGAGTCCAGGCCGTAGGTGCTGGTGGTGAAGGCGATCGCGCCGAACACGCCGATGGGCGCCAGGCGCACGATCATGCCCATGATGCGAAAGATCACGTGGCTCAGCTCGTTGATCAACCGCGAGATGCCGGAGGCGGCTTCGCCCACCAGGTTCAGGGCGCTGCCGAACAACACGGAGAACAACAGCACTTGCAGCACGTTGTTGTCAGCGAAGGCGCCGATCACCGAATTGGGGATCAGGTCCATCAGGAACTGGCTGGTGCCCTTGATGTGCTGGCCTTTGTCGGCCAGTTCATTCAGACCCGCGGAGGAGAGCTGTTCCAGGTGGATATTGGCGCCAGTGCCGATCCCGGTGCTGAAGGCCATGATCAGGCCAATCACCAGGGCCACGGTGGTCAGCGCTTCGAAGTAGATCACCGACTTGAGGCCGATGCGCCCGACTTTCTTCAAGTCGCCGGCGCCGGAAATACCGCTGACCACCACGCAGAACACGATCAGGCCAATCAGCATCTTGATCAGCTTGATAAAGCCGTCACCCAGGGGTTTGAGTTGCGAGGAGAATTCGGGGAGGGCGAGGCCGCAGATTATGCCGATCACCAGGCCAATCACGACTTGCAGGAAAATCGAACGCGAGCACCATCTGAGCATGGGAAGGATCTCTATTCGGTGCCCTGGTGGGTCCAGGGCTTAATTGTTGTGGTCTGACCGGTATGTCCAGTGCGGGGCCAGTCTACGCTCGGTTTTTTTCCAGCTGCAAGTAAATATTACCGGGATGGCGGGTCCCGGTCTGACCAGTTGGTTCGCAAGGTCGGTGCTTGAGCGGTTGGCGGCCCGGAATTTTTTTCGCTTATCATCCCGGGCTCGGTTCACAAGGTGAGTTATGGATATTCCAGGATTGATAACGGACGCGGCGGGCATCACGAGCTGCACGTGGCGCACGGCGGCGCCGGAGTACCCGCATTACCACGACCACGAGTGGGGCGTGCCGGTGGCCGACGACATTGCGCTGTACGAGAAGATTTGCCTCGAGGGCTTTCAGGCGGGCATGGCGTGGATCACCATCCTGCGCAAGCGCGAGGCGTTTCGCCGGGCGTTCGAGGGCTTTGATTTTCGCCGGGTGGCGCAGTACACCGAGCAGGACATCGAGCGACTGATGGCTGACCGGGGCATCGTGCGCAATCGCGCCAAAATTGTGTCCACTATCAACAACGCCCGGCGCGCCTGTGAGCTGGTGGATGAAACCGGCTCGCTGGCGGCGTGGCTGTGGTCATTTGAACCGGCCGCCGATGAACGTCCGGCGCGGGTCGACCTGGCGTACTGGACGGCCAACCCGACCTCGGCCGCTTCAATACGCTTGTCCAAAGCCCTGAAAAAACGCGGCTGGAGCTACGTGGGGCCGACTACCATGTATGCGTTCATGCAGGCGATGGGCATGGTCAACGACCACCTTGAAGGCTGTGCCTGCCGACCTCGAATCGAACAGCTGCGCCACCATTTCAAACGACCCTGAGCCACTGACTGTGCGCGGTTAAACCTGTGGGAGCGGTGGCGCGGGTTAGTGGGGCAGCGGCGTGAGCACGTCGGCCTTGTCATCCATTACCATCACCACCAGCAATTTCGCCGGTTGGGTCTGGCTGGCATTGCTCGATTCAAAGTGCCGCGAGCCGGCGGGTTCATAGAACGACTGGCCGACCGTGTAGGTGACCGCCTTTTCATCGTTGACCCGCGAGGTGATTGCACCTTCCAGCACATAGGCCACGGCCGTGCCGGTGTGGCTATGGGGCACGGTGGCCTGGCCCGGCGCATAGTCCACGGTGAGCATCACGGTTTTCTTGCCGGGGACGTTGGTCAGGGCGTGTTCCTGCAACACGTTGATCTTTTCCTGGTTGTACACCGGGTCGTGGGCAAAGGCGCTTAACGAGGCCAGCAGCAGGGTGGTGCCGAGCAGTACTTTCATGGCGATGCTTCCGGGAAGTGTTAGACCTCTTCACCCTACGCGCACGCCATGGAGCGACCAATAACCAATCCGCCGGAAAATCCCTCAGCCAATCTCTTGCAGGATGTCGCGCACCTTGTCCAGCGCCGGGTCGATGTCCAGGGTTTCAATGGCGCCGAAACCAATGATCAACCCGTCGCGTACCGGGGCGTCATGGAAGAACACACTCAACGGGTACAGGCCGACTTCGACCTTGCGGGCCAACTCCATCAGCAGTGGGATATTCATCGGCACCTTGCACAGCGCGGCCATATGGAACCCGGCCACGGTGGGCACCGCTTCGAACCACGGCGACAGGTCACCGGCCAGGCGCTTGAGAATGCGCTCCCGGCGTCCCGCGTACACGGTATGGCAGCGACGAATATGCTTGAGCAGATAACCCTCGCTGATGAACTTGGCCAGTGCCCATTGCGGCAGGGTGGAGCTGTGTTGGTCGGTGAGTTGCTTGGCCTTGAGCACCGCGCCAAAAATCGCCGGAGGCAGCACCGCGTAGCCCAGGCGCAGTTCCGGCAACAGGGTTTTCGAGAAGGTCCCGACGTAGGTGACCACCCCCCGGGTGTCCATGCTTTGCAGCGAGTCGGTAGGGCGGCCCTCGTAGCGGAATTCGCTGTCGTAGTCGTCTTCGATGATGATCGCGCCCAGCTCGAATGCCCGCGCCAGCAAGGCCTCGCGACGCGCCAGGCTCATGGGCATGCCGAGGGGGAACTGGTGTGACGGCGTCACATAGATCAGCCGGGTACCGTCGGGAATCCGTTCAACCTGGATGCCCTGTTCGTCGACCGGCACGCCGACTACCGTGGCGCCCACGGCGTTGAACATCAGCCGCGCCGGGGTGTAGCCGGGGTCTTCCATGGCTACGATGCTTCCCGGTTCGAGTACCACGCGGGCGATCAGGTCCAGCGCCTGCTGGGCGCCGTTGGTGACCACGATGTCGGCATCCCGGCATTTGACCCCGCGGGAAAACGCAATATGCCCGGCGATCGCATTGCGCAAAGCCGGCAAACCCTCAGGCTGGCTGTAGTAACCGCTGTTCTGGGCGATGCGGCGCAAGGCGTCCTGGGTGCAGCGGCGCCATTCTTCCTGGGGGAACTGGCTGCGGGTGGTGGCGCCCCCGATAAACTCACAACGCAAGGTGCCGTCCCGGGTCGGGTGGCGCATGGGGGAGGGCAGTGATTGCCACTTGGCGAGGTTGGCGGCACAGGCCAGGTCTGTAGCGGTTTGCAAACGCTCGGAGCGCGGCGCCCGGGCGTTGACGAAGGTGCCACGGCCGATCTTGCCCACCAGCAGGCCTTCGTAGGTCAGCGTGGCGTAGGTGTCGGACACCGTCTTGCGCGACACGCCCAATTGCTCGGCCAACAGCCGGCTGGGTGGCAGCTGCGCGCCGGCCGCCAGTTGTCCCGACTCAATGGCCGCGCGCAGTTGCTGGTAAAGCTGTTCGGCCAGATCCTTGCGGCCGTTGATGACGACGTGCAGTTCCATGTTTCATCCAGAGGCGATCGATCCCTGGCAAGGTTACCCGTAACCGTCGCGGCCCGGTATCGCCAAAATGGTCCCCTCATAAACCGGTCATTTGGCTATAGGCCTTATGCCGCGTGGCCTTTAGGCTGGGCCGTCATTGCATTTGCCACTGGGGCCATACCGATGGAAGCTCGCCTGGATTACTACACCGCCTCGCCACAAGCGCTCAAGGGCATGCTGATGCTGGAAGCGGCGACCTTTGGCTTGTCCATCGAAAAGCCCTTGCTGGAGCTGATCAGGATCCGCGTTTCGCAGCTCAATCAATGCGGATTCTGCACGGACATGCACTCGATGGCGGCTCGCCAGCGCGGGGAGAGCGAGCGGCGGCTATTCGCCTTGTGCGTGTGGCGAGACTCGCCGTTTTTTAACCCGAGGGAGAAGGCTGCCCTGGCCTGGAGCGAGTCGGTGGCTACGCTGCCGACCTCCCGTGTGCCGGACGAATTATTCGCGGCGATGCGCGTGGAATTCAGCGAGCAGGAGCTGGTGGACCTGACCATGGCGGTGTCCAGTATCAGTGCCTGGAACCGCCTGGCCGTAGGGTTTCGCCAGCAACCGCCGAACGATTGATCAGGACAGGAAACCACCGTCCACGTTCAGCGATATACCCGTGGTGTAGCTTGATGCGTCACTGGCCAGGTACAGCACCGCGCCGGCCATTTCGCTCGGGTCGGCCACGCGCTTGAGGGGAATCTGGGCCAGGGCCATTTTCAGGATCGAGTCGTTTTTCACCAGCGCCGAGGCGAACTTGGTGTCGGTCAGGCCCGGCAGCAGCGCGTTGCAACGAATGCCGAACGGCGCGCATTCCTTGGCGAAGACCTTGGTCATGTTGATCACAGCGGCTTTGGTCACCGAGTAGATGCCCTGGAACACGCCCGGCGAAATCCCGTTGATCGACGCCACGTTGATGATGCTGCCGCCGCCGTTCTCGCGCATCAGCTTGCCGGCTTCCACCGACATGAAGAAGTAGCCGCGAATGTTCACGTCGACGGTCTTCTGGAACGCGCCGAGGTCGGTGTCCAGCACGTTGCAGAACTGCGGGTTGGTGGCGGCGTTGTTGACCAGGATATCCAGGCGGCCGAACTGTTCGCGGATCGCGGCAAACACGCTGGTGATCTGCTCCATTTCACCAATGTGGCAGGCAATGGCCGTGGCCTTGCCGCCGTCGGCGATGATCGCGTCGGCCACGTGCTGGCAGCCGTCGATCTTGCGGCTCGACACGATCACGTGGGCGCCTTGTTGGGCGAGCAACTTGGCGATGGCCTCACCGATACCGCGGCTGGCGCCGGAAACGAAAGCGATCTTGCCGTCGAGGTCGAACAGTTGAGTCTTGGACATGGTTTTTCCTTGAAGAGGGTCAGAGGGAAGACTGTTTGATGACATTCAGGCTCATCTGCTCCAGCAGCTTGTTCATGTGAATGAACTGTGCAAAGCGTTTGTCCTGGGTCTGGCCATGGAAGAAGCGGTAGTAGATCTGCTGCACGATGCCGGCCAGGCGGAACAGGCCGTAGGTGTAGTAGAAATCGAAGTTGTCGATCCGGATCCCGGAGCGCTCGGCGTAGTAGTCGACGAACTGGCGGCGGGTGAGCATGCCGGGGGCGTTGCTCGGCTGGCGACGCATCAGTTGTACCGGCGCCGGGTCGGCCGCTTCGATCCAGTAGGCGAGGGTGTTGCCCAGGTCCATCAGCGGGTCGCCGAGGGTGGTCAGTTCCCAGTCCAGCACACCGATGATTTGCATCGGGTTATGCGGGTCGAGGATCACGTTGTCGAAGCGGTAGTCGTTGTGGACGATGCTCGACGTGGGGTGGTCGGCCGGCATCTTGTCGTTGAGCCAGGCACGTACCGCTTCCCAGCTTGGCGCGTCGGGGGTCAGGGCTTTCTCGTAGCGGTCGCTCCAGCCGCGAATCTGCCGCTCCACGTAACCTTCAGGCTTGCCCAGGTCGGCCAGGCCGCAGGCGGTGTAGTCCACCTGGTGCAGCTCGACGAACTTGTCGATAAAGCTTTTGCACAGGGCTTCGGTTTTCGTCGCATCCAGGCCCAGCTCGGGCGGCAGGTCCGAGCGCAGGATGATGCCGTTGACGCGCTCCATCACGTAGAACTCGGCACCGATCACCGACTCGTCGGTGCAGTGCACGTAGGCCTTGGGGCAGTACGGGAAACCGTCCTTGAGCTGGTTGAGAATCCGGTATTCGCGGCCCATGTCGTGGGCGGACTTGGCCTTGTGGCCAAAGGGTGGGCGACGCAGCACGAATTCCTGGCCGGGGTATTCCAGCAGATACGTGAGGTTGGAGGCGCCTCCCGGGAACTGGCTGATCTTGACGCTGCCGCTCAAGCCCGGAATATGGGCCTTGAGGTAGGGATCGATGAGGCTGGCATCAAGTTCTTCGCCGGGGCGAATCTGGGTCGATTGGTCATTAAGCGCCATGCTTATCCCTTCTGCTTATTCTTAAGGCCTTGGACTATTGGCTAATCTAATGCGCGCAGCCGCCACGCCACAAGGTTGGGGCGGCTTAATAGGTTAGCGTGTTGGCCGATGATCAGCGGGCTTGATGTGCTCAGATCACCAGAATTGCACGCCCGCTGGGGTTGCAGGACAGGTTGGCACCGATCTCGACTTTTGCCAGGTCGATGCCCAGGCCGGCGAGCAGGTTGTTGACCAGCGGGTCGAGGAGTGGGCTGAGCAGACCGGAGATCGTGGTGCTGACGAGGTTGAGCACGGTCGTTAACAGCCCCACGACCAGGCTCAGCACCAACCCCAGAAGCCCGCCTTTAGTCGGGGGATGGTTGATCAGCTGGATACCGTTGAGGGTATTGCTCAGGCTGCCCACGACGTTGTTGGAACTGAAACTGAAGTAATCCGGCGGGCTTGCGACTTCAGGTGGCGACAGGTAGGTATGGTTTCGGGTGGTCTTGGCCACGCTGCTGTCGATCTTCAGGCTGATACCGCCGACGGCATACGGCTCCCGGTCACACACACCCTTGCTGCAGGTTTTTTCGCCCAGGTCCAGCAGCGCAAATTCGTTGACCTTCAGTGGTTCAGTGGAGGAAAACAGGTTCTTTGGATCGATCTGGCCCACCATCAACCGCACGGCAGAGGTGGTGCCCACAACGGACAACGATTTGTCCGCAGCGCTCGTACAGCTGTAGCCGGTGACGCTGCTGCTGCCGCTGGCAGCCTCCAGGGCAACATCAATTTGCGAGCCGATGGCCGGGTCCAGGAATCCGCCCAACAAGCCACCCACCAGCCCTGTTATGGCGCTGATAATTCCGTTCAGTCCGTCGATTACCGGCAGTTTGACGGAGATCAACGTCCTGACTTGCGCGGTCCTGACATAGATCGGCTGGGTGGCGATCAGCTTGGGATTGCCAATGGCGGAAACCTGCGCCGGTTCAATCACCTTGGTCTTGACCGTGATATTCAGCAGGCCCAATACATCGATCGGCAACTCCACCGCCACGGCGTTGTACTTGTTCGACAGTTGCACAAACCCCTGAATCAGATTGAACAGTTGCAGGTTGACGTCCAGGGCGCTCTTGTCGGTGCCGTTCTGGATGGTCAGCAGGTCGCCCAGGTGCAGGATCTTCGTGCCGGGGGCAATCAGCTTGATCGCTTCCAGGTTATTGATCACCACCTTGACCGCATCGCCCCCCAGCTTGAGCACATCAATCGCAGCTTGAATCAGGTCGCCGACGCTGGCGTCGGTCTTGAGCAGTTCGTCGTAGTTGCCCGCGCTGACGTTAAGCCGAATCGCCAGGGCGTCCAGGTAACCGAGCAGGTTGATATTGGCCTTGATCAAACCCTCCCAGCCCAATGCGTCGAGTTGCAACTTGCCCCCCAGCAGCCCACCGATCAAGGCGTTGAGCGCTGCGGATTTGGTGCTGTCCACGGTCAATAGCGTGCTGCGGATGGTCAGCACGGCCACCGGTGGCGCGGGTACTGCGGCCACGGCCACGGCGCGCAATTGGATTGTCGGGTCGAACGCTCCCGGGGAGAACAACATGAAGAGGCCGTTGGCGATGCTGGTGGCCACGCGATGAGTGGCGATGACCTGAATCGCATCGGCCTTGGAGGGGTTGGGGCTGAAGGCACGCATGAAGTCAGCCCCGGTCACCAGGGTGCCACAGGCGGTGCTGAGGGAACGGTTGTTGTCGATCGGGAAGTCATTGCGGGCCGCGCTTTGGATGGCGAATTGTGCGGCGTTGGTATTCGGCGTGATGCAAGCGCCGCCGCGAGTCACCACCTCCAGCGCTGCGGTGTCGGCCACGCGTTGCAACTTGCGCTTTTCCAGGTACAGCCGGCCGCTGTCGACCACCAGCAACAAGAATAACAGCGCGATCCCGAGGGTCATCGCGCCCATCAATCCTATCGCGCCGCGTTGGCGCGCCGGTCCGGGTCCATGGCAAACCATCCTGCGTTCCTTCGCCGGTCCAGTACCGGCGTCCTGAGCATCCCCGCAGGCAGTGTAGTCAGGATTTGGATGATTGCTGGCTACTGGCCATTATTTTTTGGGCGGCAATATCACGGGCGTCAGCACGGGGCGGCCAGCAAAGTATTCCAGCAGGTTGTCCGCTACGCGCTGCACAGTGTCATGGGCCGCCTCCGGTGACAGGCCGGCGACGTGGGGCGTGAGCACGGTGTTGCTGAGGTGCTTGAGGGCGTCCGGTACTTTGGGTTCATCGTCGAACACATCCAGTGCCGCGCCGCCGATGCGGCGTTGCTCCAGGGCGGTAATCAGGTCGGCGGTGACCACCACGCTGCCGCGGCCAATGTTCACCAGGAAGCCGTTGGGCCCCAGCGCGTCGAGGGCCTGGCGGTCGATCAAATGGCGCGTGCTGGCGCCGCCCGGCGTGGCCAGGATCAGAAAGTCCGAGGCCCGCGCCAGTTCTACGGCGGTGGCGCAGTAGGTGTAGTCCACATCATCGCGGGGCTGGCGGTTGTGATAACTCACCTCCATGCCAAACCCCAGGGCCGCGCGTTTGGCGATCTCCAGGCCCACGGCGCCCAGCCCGAGAATGCCCAACTGTTTGCCGGCCAGGGAAGGGCGCATCACCTTGGGCCATTCGCTGCGCCGTATCGCCGCGTCTGCCCGGGGAATGTCACGCACCAGCGAGAGCAACAGGGCCATGGCATGGTCGGCCACCGACGGCGCATTCACGCCGGCGCCATTGGTGACCACAATGCCCCGGTTGCTGGCGGCTTGCAGGTCTACATGTTCATAACCGGCGCCGATCACACAGATGATCTCCAGCGCCGGCAGCGCGGCGATTTCCTCGGCGTACAGGCCCAATGGGCCACGGGTCAGCACGGCCTGGATCTGCCCACCGTGGGTCTTGATCGCCTTGGCGCGTTCGGCGGGGGTTGGCGCGAGGATCACGTGAAAGCCGTTGCCTTCGATGATCGGCAGGTAGTCGTTGATGGTTTCAACCAGGACCAGAACGGTAACGGGCATGCGAGGGCTCTTCCTGAAGGGTTTGAGGGATTCAGTATGCGACATTTTGCCGGTATGAATCCTGCGTCAGGTGAAGAAAAATCCGACGCCCGCCGGGGATTAGTGCTCCGGCGGCGCGCTACAGAGGGGACGTTAGAAGCAGATATCTGCCGCCTTCACACGCTTCACAAACGCCCCAGCCAACGTGGCGTTGTGATGCTCAATAATCGCCTTGGCCGGTAACGCCGGCGTGTCCATGCACGTGTGGCTATCCTCCGGCAGTACCACCGAGAACCCCAGTTCGACGGCAACCCGGCATGTTGTGTCGATGCAGTACTGGGTTTTCATCCCGACGATCACCAGCTCATTCACCTTTGCCGCCGCCAGTTGTTGCGCCAGCCCGGTGTCGAGGAAACAGCTGGGTCGAGATTTGTCGAACACCGTGTCGCGGGCTTCATCGACCTCCAGTGCCGGCCATAGCTGCCAGAACGGGCTGCCCGACTCGATGGGTGAACCCGCCGGGCCGGTGTGACGGGCGGCGAAGATCGGTACACCGCCGAGGCGGGCTCGCTGAATCAATGAGTTGATGGTGTCGAGTACGCGTTGGCGCTCGTAGGGTTTTTCCGGGCCATCGTACAGACCTGTCTGCATGTCGATGACCAGCAGGGCGGGGCGCTTGGCTTCAGGCATGGTGTTGCTCCTTGTAGTTGCCAGACGGGCGGAGCAATAAAAAGGCCCCGTCCATTGCTGGCGGGGCCTTGGGTAAATCCGGGTGGCTTAGTTTGCGCGCCACTCACAGCTACCACACGACCCGCCATAAGCGGTCGTGGTGGTGGTGCGGGTGAGGGCCTGCTGAATAAGGTTCATGGGCCGATCATGCTGGCGTTGGCGTTTGGCTGTCAACGCGTCAGCCGAGGTTTTTTTCCGGGATCAGGAGATTTCTTGCGGCATCCAGGAATTCATCGGACAGGCTGTTGCCTTTGGTCGCACGGGCCAGGGTCAGGGCGCCGACCATCATCGTGTACTGGGCAATGGCAGCCTGCCGGTCACCTTCGGGTGTTCCGGTCGCCTGGGTCGCGGCCAGGATCCCCATGGACGCTTCAAAGCCCTGGATAAAGCTGCGCTGCAGCGCGCTGTCGGGCGCTTCGTGGCACATTTCCCCGGCAAACGCTGCCACCGGGCAACTGGACCCGGGATTGTCACGGTTTGTGGCCGTGAGGTACGGATCGATCAGCGCCAGGCGCGCAGTCTCGGGGTCAGGGCTTTGCTCGACCCTGGCCTGCCAGCGCAGGCCCGATTGTTCGAACGCCCGGCTGCAGGCTTCCGTGGCCAGCGCCTCACGGGACTCGAAGTGCCCGTAGAAACCGCCATGGGTCAGGCCGGCCGCTGCCATCACGTCCGATACGCTGATGCCATGGATGCCCCGTTCACGAAACAGCCGCGTGGCAGCCTCGACGATGATTTCGCGATTGAGTTCGGCTTGTTTGCGGGACACGCGTGGCATCGAAGGCTCTCTGGATCAGGTTGTGGCAGGAATGGGCGGCATCATAAAACGTTTAGCTGGCGTACTGCGCAATCCCGTTGCCGAACGACCAGTTTTCCTTCTTGACCTCCACCAGGCTGATAAATACGTCTTCCAGGCGTACCGCCAGTTCACGGTTCAGACTGTCGGCGATGGTCTTGTACAGCAGTTTTTTCTGCTCGGTGCTGCGGCCTTCGTTCAGGGTGATCTGGATGATCACCAGGTTGTCGGTGCGCTGGATGCCCAGGTACTCAGGGTCATAGATGAAGTGGTGTTCATCGTGCTCGGTGAGGATCTGGAAGTTGTCGTGTTCAGGCACGCCGATCGCCGTGTGCATGGCGTTGTAGATCAGCGCACCGACGCGTTTGGCGTAGGTAACGTCGGGGTTTTTCCGCAGGTCGATGCGCACGATTGGCATGGCAGTGATTCCAGTGAGAGGCGTGGCCTAAAAATACATGACGGCAGGCATTTATAAAATAGATTTCTTATGAAATGTAAAACTCAAGGCGTAAAAATCACCTTCAGCCCTCTGCACCGCATAACCATTCCTCAGCTAAGTCTTTGCTTATTCAAGCGAATCCCGGACAATCGCGCCCCTGTTTCGGTCTGGGCGCTGCCTGTCAGGTTTTTCTGACTCGTCCAGGCCGAGTGAATGCGGAGATCCGAACGGATGAATGATCAGGCCAATAGCGTCGACGAACGCTACGCAACGACACCTGCAACCCTCACAAGCTGGAGCCGCCAGGACACCACCTGGATGCTCGGCCTGTTCGGTACGGCCATCGGCGCCGGCACCTTGTTCCTGCCTATCAACGCGGGCCTTGGCGGTTTCTGGCCGCTGCTGATCCTGGCGGTGCTGGCGTTCCCGATGACGTTTTTCGCTCACCGTGGCCTGACCCGCTTTGTACTCTCGGGCCGTGAAGGTTCGGACATCACCGACGTGGTCGAGGAACATTTCGGCCTCAAGGCCGGTGCCGCGATCACCTTGCTGTACTTCTTCGCGATCTTCCCGATCCTGCTGATCTACAGCGTGGCGCTGACCAATACCGTCGGCAGCTTCATGGAGCATCAACTGCACATTACGCCGCCGCCCCGGGCGATCCTGTCGCTGGTGCTGATCCTCGGCCTGCTGGCCGTGGTGCGTTGCGGCGAGCAGGTGATCGTCAAGGCCATGAGCCTGATGGTGTATCCGTTTATCGTTGCCTTGCTGTTCCTCGCCGTGTACCTGGTGCCGCACTGGAACGGTGGCATCCTCAGCACCGCCAGTACCGTGCCGGCGCCTTCGGCACTGCTGCACACCCTGTGGCTGGCGATTCCGGTGATGGTGTTCTCGTTCAACCACTCGCCGATCATCTCGGCCTTTGCGGTGGACCAGAAGCGCCAGTACGGGGAACACGCCGAGGAGCGCAGCTCGCAGATCCTGTCCCGGGCGCACATCCTGATGGTGGTGATGGTGCTGTTCTTCGTGTTCAGCTGCGTGTTGACCCTGTCGCCCGCACAATTGGCCGAAGCCAAGGCGCAGAACCTGTCGATCCTGTCGTACCTGGCCAATCACTTCAGCAACCCGACCATCGCGTTCGCCGCGCCGCTGATCGCCTTTGTCGCGATTGCCAAGTCGTTCCTGGGCCATTACATCGGCGCCAGTGAAGGCCTCAAGGGCCTGGTGCTCAAAAGTGGCCGTCGCCCGGCGGCCAAGACCCTGGACCGCATGACCGCCGCATTCATGCTGGTGGTGTGCTGGATTGTCGCCACCCTGAACCCGAGCATCCTCGGCATGATCGAGACCCTGGGCGGGCCGATCATTGCGTCGATCCTGTTCCTGATGCCGATGTACGCGATCCGCAAGGTACCGGCCATGGCCAAGTACCGTGGCCAGGCGTCCAACGTGTTTGTGACGGCGGTGGGCCTGGTGGCGATTACCGCGCTGATTTACTCGTTGGTGTCCTGACAGCACCCCGTTTCAATGCAATGATCACGGCCAATTCGCAGACTGCGGATTGGCCGTTTTTTTTGCCAGGGAATTAAGGATTGATCACCACGCCTGAGAGCAACACCGCGCCGAACCGCGCACAAGACTTGCTGGCCGGCCTGTCCATCGCCGGCCTGCTGCTGCCTGAGGCCGTGGCCTATTCCAGCATCGCTGCGTTGCCGCCCCAGGCGGGCGTGATCGCCTTGTTTGCCGGGTTGCTGTGCTACGGCCTGTTTGGCACCAGCCGTTTTGCGATTGTCTCTGCTACATCGTCTTCGGCAGCTGTTCTGGCGGCGGCGACCGCGACGTTGGCCGGGGATGATCCGACGCTGCGGCTAAGCCTGGCGATGGGCCTGGTGCTGGTGACCGGAGCCTTTTTCCTGCTGGCCGGGCTACTCAAGCTGGGCGGCCTGACCTCGTTTATCGCCAAGCCGGTGCTGCGTGGCTTTGCCTTCGGCCTGGCGCTGACGATCATCCTCAAGCAATTGGCCAGCGTGGTCGGTGTACACCTGACCGACAACAACCTGATTCGCTTCCTGCCCCAGCTACTGGAGCAACTGCCTCACTGGAACTGGGCAGCGGCTGCCGTGGCGGGTGTCGCCTTGCTGCTGCTGTGGCTGTGCGCGCGTGTCCGGCGCTTGCCGGGCGGGTTGCTGGTGGTGGTCCTCGGGATTGCCGCCGGCCAGTGGCTGGACTTGCAAGCCCATGGCGTGGCGTTGATTGGCGTGATCGACTTGCGTCTGGAACTGGCAAGCCTGCCGGTGTTGCCGTTTGCCGACTGGCTGCGCCTGGGCGAGCTGGCGTTTGCCATGGTGATGATTCTTTACGCCGAGTCCTACGGCTCCATCAGCTCGTTCGCCCTCAAGCATGGCGACCGGGTGTCCTCCAACCGCGACTTGCTGGCGCTGGGGGCGGCCAACCTGCTGTCCGGGTTGTTTCAGGGCATGCCCACCGGAGCCGGTTATTCGGCGACATCGGCCAATGAAGCGGCGGGCGCCAACTCCCGGCTGGCGGGAGCGGTGGCGGCGCTGGTGGTGTTGGCCATCGTGCTGACAGTGCTGCCGCTGGTGGCATTGACGCCGGAACCGGTACTCGCGGCCATCGTCATCTATGCCTTGGGCCGTGGCTTGAGCCTGCAACCCCTGGGCCGCTATTTCTCCTGGCGCCGCGACCGATTGCTGGTGATCTGCGCGGTGGCCGCGGTATTGGTGCTTGGGGTGCTGGACGGCCTGTTGGTGGCGGTGGGGATCAGCGTGGTGTTGATGCTGCGCCAGATGTCGTCGGCGGATGTCCGTGAGTTGGGGCGCATCGATGGCGGGCATGATTTTGTCGACCTGCAACATCATCCCGGCGCCGAACGGATTTCGGGCGTGCTGATCGTAAGGCCCAGCGAAGCGCTGTTTTTCGCGAATGCCGAGCGCGTGCTGGGCGCCGTGTTGCATCTGATGCGGCGGGTGTCGTCGCCGGTTCATACCGTGGTGCTGAGCCTGGAAGAATCGCCGGACCTGGACGGCACCAGTATCGAGGCGCTGCAGGCGTTTTTCGTGCAGGTGCAAGGCGAGGGCAAGTGCCTGGTGCTGGCCCGCGTGCGGCATGAGGCGCAGGAAGTGTTGCAGACGCTGCCTGAAGCGTGCGCGCCCCAAGTGCTGATCAGCGGGTTGAGTGTGGATGGCGCGGTGCAGTTGGCCTTGCAGCCAACTGCTTGAGTTCGAAACTAAAACGCCTCGGCGCTGATCCCCACTTGGGCGAGGTAGCCCTGCAGTGCCTCAAGGCCGTCGTCCGTGACGATCGCACCGACATAGCCATCCGGGCGCACCAGCACCCATTCGCCACGGTCGAGGTTGTAAGCGTCATTGAACTGTCGTTGATCATCCACCAGGTCGGCGCCTGGCCCGAAGCGATGGATATGCAGGCCAGGACCAGGCTTCAACGACCCGCGCTTCACCTCGTAGCCCAGCAACGTCCAATGCGTGCCCTGGAACAGGTTGAATAGCCGGGACGAATGGCCGGCGGCGCTCCGCACGTTTGCATCGGGTGCCCGGTCGCCGGCGAGCAATTTGCCGTTACGTTCTGCCGGTTGCAGCGCGAGGCTGGAGTGGGGATACCCGATATCGAGTTGGTGCACCTCGCGCCCACGACGCATGTCGCCGTTTTTCATCCCGTCCAGCAGCTTGGTCGACAGGCCGAGCATCGACGCAGCCACCGGGCGTCTCTCCTCCTCATAAGTGTCGAGCAATGCGTCGGGCGCACCGGCAATGACCGCCGCCAGCTTCCAGCCCAGGTTGTAGGCATCCTGCACGCTGGTATTGAGGCCCTGGCCCCCGGTTGGCGGGTGAATGTGCGCGGCGTCCCCGATGAGAAACACCTGCCCGACGCGATAGCGGTCGGCGAGCCGCGCATTCATCGTGTAGGCCGACGCCCAGGAGACGGACTGGATGTGAATGTCCTGCCGACCTGTGCGCTGCGCCACCATGGTCATGAGCCCTTCGGCACTGAGGTCAACGTCTGCGTCCAGTGGAATCGGCGCCTGTATCTGAAACAGCTCGGTCCCCGCCAATGGGCAGATTGCGATCTGCGTTGTCATGCACTCATTGCTGAACCGGTGCCAGTAGTCCCGCGACAGGCCGGTCATTGCAACGTCGGCCACGATGGCGCGAACGCCGAGGGTTTGCCCGGGAAATCCGATATCCAGCGTGCGCCGTACCACACTGCGGCCACCGTCTGCGCCAACGAGCCAACGCGCGTGAAGGGTGTGTTCGCCGTCATGGCCGGCCAGATGTGCGGTCACGCCCTGGCTGTCCTGCTCGAAGCCCACCAGCTCGCAGCCAAACTCCGGGCGGTGCCCCAGTTCCAGCAGGCGATCGCGCATCAGCCCTTCGGTCAGGAACTGCGCCAGCATCAAGGGCTGCTGATAGGGCTCCGCTGGCGTCGGCTCGGACTGCTCGACCACCTTGGCGTCTGTGTGGCTGCCGTCTGCGTTGTATCGCCGCTCGGGCGGGTAGACGTCGCCCGCTGCGATGATGCGGTCGAGAATGCCGAGGTCTTCGAAGATTTCCTGGGTCCGGGGTTGAATGCCCTTGCCCCGTGAGCCATGGAACGGCGAGGGCGCTTTCTCGATCAGCCGGAAGGACACCCCCCGTCGCGCCAGCTCGATCGCCAGGGTCAAACCGGCTGCACCCGCACCACAAATCAGAACGTCGACTGCGCATTGCTGTTTCATCTGGATCGCCTTTATATGTAATATGCACATATATTTGAGCAAGGAAAAATCCGTGTCAACAGAAAGCGTGCAAAATACACCTATTGGCCGTCAGATTCGCGAGCTTCACGGGGCGCTGATTGAAATTGTCGGCGCGATGAACCGCCCCCAGCGCGACGAAGTGATGGTCCGCGAGGCCGGGATAGCCCTCGATCGGGCCCTGTTTCCGCTGGTGGTGCTGGTGGAGCGGTTGGGGCCGATCGGCGTTGTGGAGTTGGCCGACCGCGTGGGGCGCGACTACACCACGGTCAGCCGCCAAGTGGCGAAGCTGGAGAGCCTTGGCCTGGTCGACCGCCAGGAAAGCGCCAAGGACCGCCGGGTGCGCGAGTCGGTTATCACCCCAGAGGGCAAGGCGATGACGGATCGGGTGGATGAGGCGCGGACCCGCATGGGCATGGCTATCTTCGCCAACTGGGAGCAGCAGGATATTGATGACCTGGTGCGGCTGATGGGCAAGTTTGCCGCCGACCTCAACGACGATGCGCTGGTCACGCTCAGTCTGGAGCGCGAATAGAAAACCCGGGCAAAAAAATACCCCTCAATGAGGGGTATTCAGACGGCTTCCAGCGGTTACCGGCGGCGGAACAACGGCAGCGGTTCATCCGTTGCAGCCTGGTACGTCACCGAGAAATCCTTGAGGCTTTCCAGTGCTTCGTACGGGTCTTTGTCGGCGCGCAAGGCGAAGGCATCGAACCCGCAGCGGCGCAGGTAGAACAGTTGGTCGCGCAGCACGTCGCCAATTGCCCGCAGCTCGGCCTTGTAACCGTAGCGGTCACGCAGCAGGCGGGCATTGGAGTAGTTGCGACCGTCGGTGAAGGCAGGGAAGTTCAGGGCGATCACCTGGAAATGCTCCACGTCATCACCGATCTCTTCGGCTTCTTCATCGGCATCCAGCCACACGCCCAGGCCGCCGTCGCGGGCTTTCAGGGCGTGAGCGTGCTCGCGCCACAGGGCCAGCGGCACGATCAGGTCGTCGCAGTTGGAGATGCCATCGAAACTCGCATCCTTGGGCAGCAGGTGCCAGGTTTCGTCGACGACTTCGTTGTTCTTAATGATTCGCTGCATAGACGCGCTCCTTGAACAGGTCAATGCCGATGCGCTGGTAGGTGTCGATGAAACGCTCATCTTCGGTGCGCTGTTCAACGTACACGTCGATCAGCTTGCCGATCACGTCAGGCATGGCTTCCTGGGCGAAGGACGGGCCGAGGATCTTGCCCAGGCTCGCATCGCGGCTGGCGCTGCCACCCAGGGACACTTGGTAGAATTCTTCGCCTTTCTTGTCCACGCCCAGGATGCCGATGTGGCCGACGTGGTGGTGACCACAGGCGTTCATGCAACCGGAGATGTTCAGGTCCAGCTCGCCGATGTCGAACAGGTAGTCCAGGTCGTCGAAACGGCGCTGGATGGATTCGGCAATCGGGATCGACTTGGCGTTGGCCAGGGAGCAGAAGTCGCCACCCGGGCAGCAGATGATGTCGGTCAGCAGGCCGATGTTCGGCGTGGCAAAACCCTGCTCGCGCAGCTCGCCCCACAGGGTGAACAGTTGAGACTGTTCAACGTCGGCGAGGATGATGTTCTGCTCGTGGGAGGTGCGCAGTTGGCCGAAGCTGTAACGCTCGGCCAGGTCGGCGACGCCGTCCAGTTGTTTGTCGGTGATGTCACCCGGTGCAACGCCGGTAGGTTTCAGCGACAGGGTCACGGCCACATAGCCCGGCTTTTTGTGGGCCAGGGTGTTGCGGGTGCGCCAGCGGGCGAAACCTGGGTGCTGCTGGTCGAGTTCGGCCAACTCGGCGTCTTGATTGCTCAGCGCCTTGTAGTCCGGGTCGACGAAATGCTTGGCGACGCGATGCACTTCGGCGTCGGTCAGGGTGGTCTGGCCGCCGCGCAGGTGTTCCATCTCGGCGTCGACTTTCTGGGCGAACACCTCAGGGGTCAGCGCTTTCACCAGGATCTTGATCCGGGCCTTGTACTTGTTGTCACGACGGCCATAGCGGTTGTACACCCGCAGGATCGCGTCGAGGTAGCTCAACAGGTCCTGCCACGGCAGGAATTCGTTGATGAAGGCACCGACCACCGGCGTACGGCCAAGGCCACCGCCGACGAGCACACGGAAGCCCAGTTCGCCAGCGGCGTTATGCACCGGCTCCAGGCCGATGTCGTGCACTTCGATGGCGGCGCGGTCCGAGGTCGAGCCATTGATGGCGATCTTGAACTTGCGCGGCAGGTAGGCGAATTCCGGGTGGAAGGTAGTCCATTGACGGACGATTTCACACCACGGGCGCGGGTCGATCAGTTCGTCAGCGGCAACGCCGGCGAATTGGTCGGTGGTCACGTTGCGCAGGCAGTTACCGCTGGTCTGAATGGCGTGCATCTGCACGGTGGCCAATTCAGCCAGGATGTCCGGCACGTCTTCCAGGGCCGGCCAGTTGAACTGGACGTTCTGGCGGGTACTGATGTGGGCGTAGCCTTTGTCGAAGTCGCGGGCAATCTTGGCCATCATGCGCGTCTGACGGGAGGTCAGTTGGCCATAAGGCACGGCAACCCGCAGCATCGGCGCAAAGCGCTGAACATAAAGGCCATTTTGCAGGCGCAGAGGGCGGAACTCTTCTTCGCTCAGTTCACCTGCCAGATAGCGTCGGGTCTGATCACGGAACTGCTTGACGCGGTCCTCGATGATGCGCTGATCGTATTCGTCGTATACGTACATATAGGTCCTGTTCTCGGCAAATCTGCGCGCACGGCCGCGCACTCCCAACGGAGCCGGCGCACGATACCAGTTTGCGTTTATGCGCAAAAGTGATGTTTGAGTATATGCAAATAACCAAAACGCCTAATGAGAACCGTTATCGCGATACCCACATTTGTCATGCGGGCAATCATGAACTTTACTGTGCTCGTGTCTTTGTGCAATCACCTATAAAACCGACAAGAGGCGATGCTATGAGCAATCCGACCAAAGCCCGCAAAAGTGACAGCAGTGTCGATGCCTGGGCTATTTTGTTCCTGATTATCCTGGTGGTTTCCACTGCCGTGTTCTGGGTCAGCCATCAATAAAGGGGGGTTACCCGAGCTGGATTGTCCGACAATCGGCAATTAACCGAGATTGACCGGCCCGATGCCATTATCATGGGCTGTCATTCCGAGGGGCTCAGGCAACGATGTTGAAGGTTCTCTGCAAGTGCTTGCTGGTGCTGAGCATGCCGTTCTGGGCCATTGCCCAGGCGACATCGGTGGTGTTTCTCAACCCTGGCAATTCGACCGAGACCTTCTGGGTCAGTTACGCGCAATTCATGCAGGCCGCCGCCAGGGACCTCGGCCTGGATTTGCGTGTGCGCTATTCCGAGCGCAACCCCGAGACCACCCTTTCCCAAGCCCGCGAGGCGTTGCAGGGCAGCCAGCGCCCGGACTACCTGGTGCTGGTCAACGAGCAATACATCGCCCCGCAGATCCTGCGCCTGTCCGAGGGCAGTGGGGTCAAGCTGCTGATCGTCAATAACGCGCTGACGGCCGATCAGACCCAATTGCTCGGCGCGGGCAAGTACCCCAACTGGATCGGCAGCATGGTCGCCGACGACGAGGAGGCGGGCTACCTGATGCTCACGCAGCTGTTGCGCCTGCATGGCCCTGTCGCCCCTGGCCAGACCCTCGACCTGATTGCGTTCTCCGGCGCCAAGACCACACCTGCCGCTCAACTGCGTGAACGGGGTTTGCAGCGCGCCCTGGCCGACAACCCGCAGGTGCGCCTGCGCCAGTTGGTGTATGGCGAGTGGAGCCGCCAGCGGGCCTTCGACCAGGCCACACAGCTCTTCAAACGTTACCCACAGACAGCGTTGGTGTGGTCGGCCAATGACGAAATGGCGTTGGGGGCGATGGACGCACTCAAGGAGGCCGGGCGAGCGCCGGGCAGGGAAGTGTTATTCAGCGCGGTCAACAGCTCGCCTGAAGCGTTGCAGGCGCGTCTTGACGGACGCCTGAGTGTGCTGGTGGCCGGGCACTTTACCCTCGGCGGTTGGGCGATGGTGGTGCTGCATGACGATGCCCGTGGGCTGGACATGGCGCAGTACGGCGGGCGTGAGCGCAGGCTCGGGCTCTTTCGAATGATTGACCCACCACACGCCACGCGCCTTTTGCAGTTGCAGGGGCGCGAGGACTACGGTGTGGATTTTCGTGCGCTGTCGGCCCAGGGCAAGCCAGCCACCTACCGTTACCCGTTCAGCCTGCAATTGCTGATGCACTGACCGGGCTCAAACCCCGGCCAGGTGCAGCACCAGCTTGACGATACCAAACAGGGTCAAGGCAAAGACGGCAGTGAACAGAACGCCCAGCACCACAAAGTGACTGGGCTTGCCGTGGGTAAAGTCGCGGGCGCGGTTTTTGCCGCTTTGCACGCCGAAGGCGGCGGCCATGACGCTGTGAAGCATCTGCCAGAACGTCGGTGGCTTTTGGTTGGCTGGATCGTCCATACATCCCCCGGTAAAGGTGTGTATGGACAGCATAGTCAATCCCGCGATCAGTTGTCGTAACCCAGGTTTGGCGCCAGCCAGCGCTCGGTCACACTCAAGTCCTGATCCTTGCGCGCGGTGTAGCTCGCCACCTGATCCTTGTCGATCTTGCCCACGGCAAAGTACTGCGCCTGCGGGTGGGCGAAGTACCAGCCGCTGACCGCCGCTGCCGGGAACATCGCGTAGTGCTCGGTGAGGAACACGCCGCTGCGGCCGGCCTGCATTTCGCGGGCTTCAGGGTCCAGCAGTTGGAACAACTGGGCCTTCTCGGTGTGATCCGGGCACGCCGGGTAGCCTGGAGCAGGGCGGATGCCGCTGTACTGTTCCTTGATCAGCGCTTCGTTATCCAGTTGCTCGTCCTTGGCGTAGCCCCAGTGCTCTTTACGCACCTGCTGGTGCAGCCACTCGGCGCAGGCTTCGGCCAGGCGGTCGGCCAGGGCCTTGACCATGATCGAGTTGTAGTCGTCGCCAGCGTCCTGGTAGGCCTTGGCGACTTCTTCGGCGCCGATGCCGGCGGTGGTGATGAAACCGCCGATGTAGTCGGTCACGCCGCTGTCCTTGGGCGCCACGAAGTCGGCCAGGGAGAAGTTGGGCTTGCCGTCGGTCTTGATGATCTGCTGGCGCAGGTGGTGCAGTTTGGCAATCGGCTGGCCATCGTCGTCGTAGACTTCCAGGTCATCGTCCTGCACCTGGTTGGTCGGCCAGAAACCGAACACGGCGCGGGCGCTGATGAGCTTTTCGTCGATCAGCTTCTTGAGCATTTCCTGGGCATCGGCGTACAGCGCGGTGGCGGCTTCACCGACCACTTCGTCTTCAAGGATGCGCGGGAATTTGCCGGCCAGGTCCCAGGAAATGAAGAACGGCGTCCAGTCGATGTACTCGGCCAGGACGTTAAGGTCGATATTGTCCAGCACTTTGGAACCGGTAAAGGTCGGCTTGACCGGCGTGTACGTGCTCCAGTCGAACTGCGGCTTCTTGGCAATCGCCGCCGGGTAGCTCAGTCGCTCGGTGCGGGCGCTGCGGTTGGAGGTGCGCTCGCGCACGTCGATGTATTCCAGGCGGGTTTTCTCGACAAAACCGGCCTTCAATTCCTTGGACAACAACTGGGTGGCCACGCCCACGGCGCGGGACGCGTCGGTGACGTAGATCACGGCGTCATTGCTGTACTTCGGTTCGATCTTCACCGCCGTGTGGGCCTTGGAGGTGGTGGCGCCACCGATCATCAGCGGCAGGTGGAAATCCTGGCGCTGCATCTCGCGGGCGACGTGCACCATCTCGTCAAGGGAAGGCGTGATCAGGCCGGACAGGCCGATGATGTCGCACTTCTGTTCCTTGGCCACTTGCAGGATCTTCTCGGCCGGCACCATTACGCCCAGGTCGACAATGTCGTAGCCGTTGCAACCCAGCACCACGCCGACGATGTTCTTGCCGATGTCGTGCACGTCGCCCTTGACGGTGGCCATCAGGATCTTGCCCTTGGCTTCCGGCTTGTCGCCTTTTTCCAGCTCGATGAAGGGGATCAAGTGGGCCACGGCCTGCTTCATCACCCGGGCGGATTTCACCACCTGGGGCAGGAACATTTTGCCGGCGCCGAACAGGTCGCCGACGATGTTCATGCCGGACATCAGCGGGCCTTCGATCACCTCGATCGGGCGCGCGAACGACTGCCGGGATTCTTCGGTGTCTTCGACGATGTGGGTGGTGATGCCCTTGACCAGCGCGTGTTCCAGGCGTTTGTTGACGTCCCAGCCACGCCACTCTTCGGTCTCGGCTTCCTTGACGCTGCCGTCGCCCTTGTACTTGTCGGCGATGGCGAGGAGGGCGTCGGTGCCTTCCGGCGTGCGGTTGAGCACCACGTCTTCCACGGCGTCGCGCAGCTCGACCGGGATCTGGTCGTAGATTTCCAGTTGGCCGGCGTTGACGATACCCATGCTCAGGCCATTGCGGATCGCATACAGCAGGAACACCGAGTGGATCGCCTCGCGCACCGGGTTGTTGCCCCGGAACGAGAACGACACGTTGGACACGCCGCCCGAGGTCAGTGCATACGGCAGCTCGTCGCGGATGTAGGCACAGGCGTTGATGAAGTCGACGGCGTAGTTGTTGTGCTCTTCGATACCGGTGGCCACCGCGAAGATGTTCGGGTCGAAGATGATGTCTTCCGGAGGGAAGCCGACTTCGTTCACCAGGATGTCGTAGGAGCGTTTGCAGATCTCTTTCTTGCGCGCCTCGGTGTCGGCCTGGCCGGCTTCGTCGAAGGCCATCACCACCACTGCAGCGCCGTAGCGCTTGCACAGCTTGGCGTGGTGAATGAACTGCTCGACGCCTTCCTTCATGCTGATGGAGTTGACGATGCCCTTGCCCTGGATGCATTTCAGGCCGGCTTCGATCACTTCCCACTTGGAGGAGTCGATCATGATCGGTACGCGGGAGATGTCCGGTTCGCCGGCAATCAGGTTGAGGAAGGTCACCATGGCCTTCTTCGAATCCAGCATGCCTTCGTCCATGTTGATGTCGATCACCTGGGCGCCGGCTTCCACCTGCTGCAGGGCGACTTCCAGGGCTTCGGTGTAGTTGTCTTCGCGGATCAGGCGGGCGAAGCGGGCGGAGCCGGTGATATTGGTGCGCTCGCCGACGTTGACGAACAACGAGCTGCGATCAATCGTGAACGGTTCCAGGCCCGACAGGCGGCACGCCTTGGGGATGTCCGGGATCGGACGCGGGGCGTAACCGGCCACGGCCTTGGCGATGGCTTCGATGTGGCCCGGCGTGGTACCGCAGCAGCCGCCGACGATGTTGAGGAAGCCGCTCTGGGCGAACTCTTCGATGACCTTGGCAGTTTGCGACGGCAGTTCGTCGTACTCGCCGAATTCGTTGGGCAGGCCGGCGTTCGGGTGCGCGGAAACGTGGGTGTTGGCCTTGTTCGACAACTCTTCCAGGTACGGGCGCAACTCGCTGGCGCCCAGGGCGCAGTTCAGGCCCACCGACAGCGGCTTGGCGTGGCTGACCGAGTTCCAGAAGGCTTCGGTGGTCTGGCCCGACAACGTACGGCCGGAGGCGTCGGTGATGGTGCCGGAGATCATGATCGGCAGTTCTACGTTCAGCGCCTCGAACACGCCCTGCACGGCGAAGATCGCAGCCTTGGCGTTGAGGGTGTCGAAGATGGTCTCGATCAGGATCAGGTCGGCGCCGCCCTCGATCAGGCCCTTGGTGGCCTCGGTGTAGTTTTCCACCAGCTCATCGAAGGTCACGTTGCGGTAGCCGGGGTTGTTCACGTCGGGCGACAGCGAGCAGGTGCGGCTGGTCGGGCCGAGCACGCCGGCGACGAAACGCGGCTTGGCCGGGTTTTCAAGGGTCTTGGCGTCGGCGATCTTGCGGGCCAGGCGTGCGCCTTCTACGTTTAACTCGTAGGCCAGCTCCTCCATGCCATAGTCGGCCATGGAAATGCGCGTGGCGTTGAAGGTGTTGGTTTCCAGGATGTCGGCGCCGGCATCCAGGTAGGCTTTTTCGATGCCGCCGATCACGTCCGGACGGGTGATCACCAGCAGGTCGTTATTGCCCTTGACATCGCTCGGCCAGTCAGCGAAGCGTTTGCCACGGTAGTCTTGCTCTTCCAGCTTATAGCTCTGGATCATCGTGCCCATGCCGCCGTCGAGGATCAGGATGCGTTCCTTGAGGGCTTGGTGGAGGGCTTGCAGACGAGCGCTACGATCGGGCATGGGACTACTCTGGTCAGGTATTACGGAGGGCGAAGATCATAGCAAACCTGTGCGCTTTTAGAGCATGCACCGGTTTTGCATGAATATCGCTCATGTTGTCGAGGATGTTACATCGGTAGAATCGCCGGGTTTTTCACTGTACGCATTGAATCGGGACCGGGAACATGTCACTTCGCCTTATCGCCAGCGCCGCGTTTGCGCTGTTCGCTCTCACCGCACAGGCAGAAGGTCCCGCCCCGGCGATCTCTTATACCCGTGATATCCAGCCAATCTTCACCGAGAAATGCGTGGCCTGCCACGCCTGTTATGACTCGGCCTGCCAGCTCAACCTGGGCAGTGCCGAAGGCGCGGCCCGCGGCGCCACCAAAGTGCCGGTGTACGACGGCGAGCGCAGCCAGGCCAGCCAACCTACGCGCCTGTTCTATGACGCCTTCGGCAAGGCCGCCTGGCAGCAGAAGGGCTTCTACTCGGTGCTGGATGCCCAGGGCAGCCAGGCCGCACTGATGGCACGGATGCTGGAGCTGGGGCATAACGCGCCGTTGCAGCCCAACGCCAAGCTGCCGGATGACATTGTGCTGGGCCTGAACCGCGAAAACACGTGCCCGATGCCGGGCGAATTCAATGCCTACGCCGGTTCGCACCCCAAAGAAGGCATGCCGCTGGCGGTCACCGGCCTGACCGACCAGCAGTACCAGACCTTGCAGCGCTGGCTGGCCTCCGGTGCGCCGATCGACGAACAAGGCCTGGCGCCGAGTGCCCAGGAAGCCCTGCAAGTACAGCAGTGGGAAAACCTGTTCAACCAGCCCGGCGCCCGGGAAAGCCTGGTAGCGCGCTGGTTGTTCGAGCACCTGTTTCTCGCCCACATCTACTTTGAAGGCGGCGAGCCGGGGCATTTCTTCCAGTGGGTACGCTCTCGTACGCCCAGTGGCCAGCCGATCGACCTGATCAACACCCGCCGTCCCAACGACGACCCCGGCACCCAGATTTACTACCGCCTGTGGCCAGTACAGGGCGTGATCGTGCACAAGACCCACATCACCTATCCGTTCAGCGCCGAGAAAATGGCCCGGATCAAGTCGCTGTTCTATACCGATGACTGGCAGGTGCACGCGTTGCCGGGTTACGGGCCGGGCCGCCGGGCCAACCCGTTCGAGACCTTCGAGGCGATTCCGGCCAAGGCGCGCTACCAGTTCATGCTGGATAACGCCGAATACTTCGTGCGCACCTTTATTCGCGGGCCGGTGTGCCGGGGCCAAATCGCCACGGACGTGATCCGTGACAACTTCTGGACCCTGTTCCAGGACCCCGACCACGACCTGTACATCACCGATGCCCGTTACCGCGGCCAGGCCACGCCGTTGCTGGCGATGCCGGGGCAGATTGATGATGTGGGCAGCGTGCTCAGCCTCTGGATCAAATACCGCGACAAGCGTAATGAGTACGAGGCGTTGCGCCGGGACAGCTATGCCGACGTGCCGCCGCCGAGCTGGTCGAGCCTGTGGGCCGGCAATGACAACGCGCTGCTGACGATCTTCCGCCACTTTGACAGTGCGTCGGTGACCAAGGGCTTGATCGGCGAAGTGCCGCAGACGATGTGGCTGTTCGACTATCCGTTGCTGGAGCGCACCTATTACCAGTTGGCGGTGAATTTCGATGTGTTCGGCAACGTCTCCCATCAGGCCCAGACGCGTCTGTATTTCGACCTGATCCGCAATGGCGCCGAGCAGAACTTCCTGCGGTTGATGCCGGCCGATTCCCGCGATGACTTCCTCGACGATTGGTACCAGAACAGCGGCAAGGTCAAGCTGTGGCTGGACTATGAGGCCATCGACGATGACAAGCCCACGGGGCTCAAGCTCGATGAAAAAGACCCCAAGCGTGACTTTGCCAACCAGTTGCTGGCCCGTTACGGCGACCTGAACGCCAGCCCGGACCCGATCAACCGCTGCGTCAGCGCCTATTGCTCGCGCCCTGGCATCGACCCGGCGTTGCAGGACGCCGAGCAGGCCCTGAGCCGCCTGACCAACCGCCCGGCGGCGGGGCTCAAGGTGATCGACCAGTTGCCGGAAGCCACGATGCTGCGCATCGAAACCCGCAGCGGCAAACGCGAGGTCTACAGCCTGTTGCGCAACCGCGCCCACAGCAACGTGGCCTTCATGCTCGGTGAGGCTTATCGCTACCAGCCGGGCCTGGACACGGTGACCGTCTATCCCGGGGTGCTGAGCAGCTACCCGAACTTCATGTTCAACATTCCCGCGGAGCAAGTGCCGGAGTTTGTCGCCGCCTTGGAGAACGCCAAGGACGCCAATCGTTTCGAGAAGATTGTCGACCGCTGGGGCATCCGTCGCAGTCACCCGTTGTTCTGGCAGTATTTCCACGACCTGTCGCAGTACATCCGCGAAACCACGCCGGTGGAAGAGGGTGTGCTGGACATGAACCGTTATGAAAACCTTTGATCGGGGGCGAAAGTCTTTTCCGACAAAATTACTAGGACTTTGTACCTCGGTAATAATTTGGCGTAAACTGCCGGCAAGCCTGTGAGGAGTTTCCATGACTGCCATAACCATTACCGACGCCGCCCACGATTACCTGGCTGACCTGCTGTCGAAGCAGAACACCCCGGGTATCGGCATCCGCGTCTTTATCACCCAGCCCGGCACCCAGTACGCCGAGACGTGCATTGCCTACTGCAAGCCGGGTGAAGAAAAACCTGAAGATACGGCGCTGGGGCTGAAAAGCTTCACGGCGTATATCGATGCGTTCAGTGAAGCGTTCCTTGACGATGCCGTGGTGGATTACGCCACTGATCGCATGGGTGGCCAACTGACCATCAAGGCGCCGAACGCCAAGGTGCCGAATGTTAATGCGGACAGCCCGATCAACGAGCGCATCAACTATTACCTGCAAACCGAGATCAACCCGGGGCTGGCCAGCCACGGCGGTCAGGTAAGCCTGATCGATGTGGTGGATGACGGGATCGCCGTGCTGAAGTTTGGTGGCGGTTGCCAGGGCTGCGGCCAGGCAGACGTGACCTTGCGTGAAGGCATCGAGCGCACCTTGCTGGAGCGCGTTCCAGAGCTTAAGGGCGTGCGTGATGTGACTGACCATACGCAGAAAGAAAACGCCTACTACTAAGTAAGGTGTTCACTGCGGACATAAAAAACGGCGCCCCGTGAGCGCCGTTTTTTTATGCTTGTTATTTAGTTGGTTACACAATCTTCTTAACGAAGAAGATCAAGTGTGGGAGCGGGCTTGCTCGCGAACGCGGTGGATCAGTCGACACCTATATTGACTGGCCCGACGCATTCGCGAGCAAGCCCGCTCCCACATTGGGTTCTATGTTCATTCAGGGGCGGTAGAGGTGGGCATGGCCGGCGCGATACAGCGAGGACTCGCTGAAGCTGTCACTGGCCAGCACCCGGCCTACCAGAATCAGCGCCGTACGCCGAAAGCCCTTGGCCGCGACTTTCCCGGCAATATCGGTCAGGGTGCCGACGGCCCAATCCTGATCCGGCCAGGTCGCCCGATGCACCACGGCAATCGGGCAGTCCGCGCCATAGTGAGGCAACAACTCAGCCACGATTTTCTCCAGGTGATTTACCCCCAGGTGGATCGCCATCGTCGTGCCATGCTGCGCCAGGCTGCCGAACGCTTCACCCGCCGGCATTGCGGTCTTGTCGGCATAACGCGTCAGGATCACGCTTTGAGCGATGTCCGGCAGCGTCAGCTCAGCCTCCAGCAACGCCGCACAGGCCGCCACGGCCGTCACCCCGGGAATGATCTGGAACGCAATCCCCAGCTCGCGCAACACGCGAATCTGTTCGCCGATCGCCCCATACAGACTCGGATCCCCGGAATGCACCCGCGCCACATCCTGGCCTTTCCCGTGGGCGGTCTTGATCAGCTCGATGATCTGCTCCAGATGCAATTCAGCGCTGTTGACCAACACTTCCGCCTGATGGCCCTCAAGCACCGCCGCCGGAACCAGCGAACCGGCATAGATGATCACCGGGCAACTGCGAATCAGCCGCTGGCCCTTGACGGTGATCAGTTCCGGGTCGCCTGGGCCTGCGCCGATGAAAAAGACAGTCATGGATACGTTCCTGTGGAAAAAAAGCACGCGAGCAGGGCTTCAGATGAAGATTGCTCATGATGGAAGCTGATGATTATCGGGAATTCAGCCGGCGCAAGCCAATGCAAAGGTGGCCTGGGCGGTTTTTTGGCGGGTGACCAATAAGGTGGCGGGGCGTCGGGTCAGCTGTTCAGCCAGCGCCAAGGCAGCACTTTCGGCGATGCCGTAGCAGCCGGTATGGGCAAAAACAGTCTCTGACTTATGGCTCAATCGATCTTCGTAAGGCACCAGTTGCGCCGCACTGAAAAACGTCAAAGGCAGTTCCAGCGCCTGGGCCAGTGCGAGCAGCCCCGGCTCATCCTGCTTGCGATCAAGACTGGCCAGCGCGGTAATTCGCTGGCGCTCAATGCCACCCTCGGCAAGGGCGGCATTGAACAGGTCGAGCAGGGCGTCGACAGGACAACCCCGCTGGCAACCCAGGCCAACTGCCAGGATCATGCCGAGTACTGATCATCACGGTTACGGCGGAACAACCAGGCACTGATCAAGCCCAGCGCCAGCCAGAAGGCCACGTTGGTCAGTTGCGAGGCAATCTTGAACTGAGCTTCCAGGGCTTGCGGCGCCAGCATCGAGTGGACTTCCGGCTGTGGCGCGCCGATCACATGGGGCACCGCCAGGATCGCCACGCCCAGTACTTTCAGCAGCCAGTTGCGACCGAACACGATCAGCGCGATACCGGCCGCGGTGGAGGCCGCAGTGCCGATCCACCAGATTTGCCGTTGTGCCAGGTCTGCCGCAGCGGTACCCGGCAGTTCAGGCGGCAAACCGAGGGTTGGCGCCAGCACGAACGTGGCGTAACCGGCCAGGCCCCAAAGCAGGCCTTGAGCCGTGCGGGTCGGGGCGCGCAGGGTGTACAGGCCGGCAAGCATCAGGGCAAAACCTACCGCGACCACCAAATTGCCGCCCGTGGTGGACAGCACGCGCTGCCAGCCGTCTTCCGGCTCCCAGGCTTCGGCGTCGTGGGTGTGAGCGGCAGCGCCGGCGTGTTCATGCACTTCGGTAGCGGCCGGGGCGTTTTCGTAGGTTTCCGCCTGCAAAATCAGCGGGGCAACCCAAAAGCTTTGCAGCAACGTCAGCAACAAGGCGGCCAGAAGCCCGGTGAAACCTGCGGTTTGAGCAATACGCTTGATCATGTCGGCAGGTCTCAGTGGCACGGGAACGCGGCGCTGTGGCGGGTATCGTGGGCGGCGTTGTGCACCGCTTCGATGTGCGAGAAACCGGCGAAATACACCAGGCACGCGCCAAGAATCGACGCACCGATGGCGGCGCTCAGGCGTTGGCTCAAAGTGGCAGTGGTACTGGCGGTAGAGGCGGTGCTGCTGATGATCGACATGGCGCGTCCCTTCTGGGTTTCAGGGTGACACGAGCGCATGAAAACCCCGCGAGCCAGGCACGCAGGGTTCCGAACAGCGCCCGCCCACCGCGGGTTTGTTATCTGATTTTTTCGGGCCGGTCTCCGGGCTTGCGAGGGGCCTGGGCCTTAAAAACATCACCTTCCCATGCCGTACAGGCACAGTGGATTTGATGTTTCACTCGCTTACCGTTGCGGGGGCAGCACCGGACTCGTCACGCCCTTGAGTAAGGGCACATGACTCACCGGTTTCCCGTTTCACCCTGTGAAGGGCACCCGAAACAAGATGTGTAGGAGAGCATGGGCGGGCGATGGGCGTCAAATCGCCGGTTTACTGCCAGCGCTTGAACAGCACACTGGCATTCACGCCACCAAACCCGAACCCGTTGGAAATCGCGTATTCAATCGGCAGCGGCCGGGCCTGGCCACGCACCAGATTCAGACCGGCGGCGGCCGGGTCCGGGTTGTCCAGGTTGAGGGTGGCCGGGGCTATCTGGTCACGCAGGGCAAGCACGGTGAAAATCGCCTCAATCCCGCCCGCAGCGCCCAACAGATGGCCGGTCGCCGATTTTGTGGCACTGATAGCGATACTCGAATCGGCGCCGAACAGCGTATTGATCGCCGCCAGCTCACCGTTGTCGCCGACAGGTGTGGAGGTGGCATGGGCGTTCAAATGCTGGATCTGTGCCGGGGTGATCCCCGCTTGGGCAATCGCCGCCTCCATTGCACGACGTGCGCCGGAGCCGTCTTCGGGCCCTGAAGTCATGTGATAGGCATCGGCACTGGTGCCGTATCCCACCAGCTCCGCAATCGGCGTCGCGCCCCGGGCCAGCGCATGCTCCAGTTCTTCGATCACCAGTAACCCGGCACCTTCGCCCATCACAAACCCGTCGCGGCCTTGATCAAATGGGCGGGAAGCGAGCGCCGGCGTGTCGTTGTAATCGCTGGACAGCGCCCGCGCCGCAGCAAAGCCGCCCAGGCTGACGCGGTGGATGCAGGCTTCGGCGCCGCCACACACGGCGATGTCGATTTCGCCGGCGCGGATCATGCGCGCGGCATCACCAATGGCTTGTACGCCGGCGGCGCACGCGGTGACGGGGGAGCCAAGCGGGCCTTTCAGCTGATGCTGGATCGACACATGCCCGGCGGCCATGTTGCCAAGGAATGACGGGATCGTGAACGGCGACAGGCGGCGCGGCCCTTTGCTGTCAGCGGTGCGCACCGCCTCGGCAATCGCCGGGAACCCACCGACGCCGGAAGCAATAATCGTCGCGGTGCGTTCTTGCTGCGATGCGGTTTGCGGCGCCCAGCCCGCCTGCGCCAGGGCTTCCTGCGCAGCGGCGAGGGCGAACACGATGAACCGATCCATCTTGCGTTGCTCTTTGGCGGGGATCACGCTGTCGGGGTCAAACCCGGCGTGCGGGTCCTGATCCCGGCCCAGCACCTGGCCGCCAATGCTGATTGCCAAGTCACCGACCAAGGCCTCGGGTAGCCTGCGGATCCCGGATTCACCTGCCAACAGGCGTCTCCAGGTCTGCTCCACGCCGGTTGCCAGCGGGGTGACTGCACCCATGCCGGTCACAACAATTCGCTTATTCATGATCGCTTAGCTCCGCCATTTCAGTTTGGTAGCAATGCTGCGACGAAACTATCATTATGAAAGTAACATCGAACAGCTTAAATTTTCGGGGCCGCCCCACAGAGGAACTGCAATGCAACGTAAGTCACTGGTAAATGCCGAATGCCCGGTAGCCCGTGGAGTGGAAAGGGTAGGCGAGTGGTGGAGCATCCTGATCATGCGCGATGCGCTGCAAGGCTTGCGGCGCTTTGACGAGTTCTCCCAGAGCCTGGACATTGCCCCCAACATGCTCACGCGCCGGCTTAACAGCCTGGTGGACGCCGGCCTGCTGGAGCGCCGGCAATACAGCGAGCGGCCGCCGCGTTTCGAGTACGTGCCGACGCCGGTGGGCGAGGACTTCCGGGTGGTGATCATGGCGTTTATCGGCTGGGGTAACCGCCACTTCGCCACCGAAGGTGAAAGCCTGCAGTTGGTCGACCGGGAAACCCGGCGCCCAGTGGAAGTGGCGGTGGTGGAAGCCGTTAGCGGCGCGCGCGTGTCCGTCGAGCAATGTAGCGTGCAAGCCGGGCCGGCAGCGAGCGAGGGCATGCTGGAGCGCCTGGCGCTGCTTCGCGCCAAGCGCTCGGACATTGACCCGTCCCCGCGCACTGCGTAGCCTTGCACGTTCGAGGTTCTTCGGCCCAGGCCGAAGCTAAGAAGGGAACGCGGTCGATGCCGCGGCTGCCCCCGCAACTGTAAAGGGTTTATCTGACTGCCACGCCACTGCCTGAACAAGGCGGGAAGGCGCAGCCAGCGCCGGCCACACCGTCGGCAAGCCCCAAGCCAGGAGACCTGCCTCGCAACCGATTTTCTACTTCAACCGGGCGGGGTGATCCGGTGGCGAATTCTGCTTCTGCGCACCCGCGCAGGGCCACTCGTCCCGTATGCCCGCCCCAAAGGGCATCCGATGAAAACACTGGCCAAACTCCCCGTCACCATCGTTACCGGCTTCCTCGGCTCGGGCAAGACCACCTTGCTGCGCCACATGCTGGACAACGCTCAGGGGCGCCGCATTGCAGTGATCGTCAACGAGTTCGGCGAGCTGGGCATTGACGGTGAAATCCTCAAGCAATGCTCCATCGGCTGCACCGAAGAAGAAGCCAACGGCCGCGTCTACGAGCTGGCCAACGGCTGCCTGTGCTGCACCGTCCAGGAAGAGTTCTTCCCGGTGATGCGCGAACTGGTGGCCCGTCGCGGCGACCTCGACCATATCCTCATCGAAACTTCAGGCCTGGCCCTGCCAAAACCGTTGGTCCAGGCCTTCCAGTGGCCGGAAATCCGCAGTGCCTGCACCGTTGACGCGGTGATCACCGTGGTCGACAGCCCAGCCGTGGCCGCTGGCACTTTCGCCGCTTTCCCGGACCAGGTTGACGCTCAGCGCAAACTCGACCCGAACCTGGACCACGAATCCCCACTGCACGAGCTGTTCGCCGACCAACTGGCCAGCGCCGACCTGGTGATCCTCAACAAGTGCGACCTGATCAGCCCTGAAGACCTGGCCCGTGTGCGCCTGGAAGTGGCTGAAGAACTGCCGCCCGCGGTAAAAATCATCGAAGCCAGCAGCGG
>NZ_AHHC01000056.1:0-5778 GCF_000242655.1 Pseudomonas sp. PAMC 25886 | reverse complement strand
GCTGCCATCGCCGGCAAGCCGGGCTCCTACAGGGCTTGTGTCAGAACTTCGTCTGCACCGCCAGCTCAAACGTCCTCGGCGACCCGAGGTAATACGCCGGCGACACATGGGCAAACTCGGCATACACCTCATTGGTCAGGTTGCGTACCCGACCCGTCACAGAGGTGTGCTGATCCACCTTGTAAGTCAAAAATGTGCCGAACAAGGTATACGCCGGCACCGTCAGGGTGTTGGCGTTATCGGCATACACCGACGCCACATACCGCGCATCCACGCCACCTTGCCAGTCTTCGGCAAAGTCATAGGTCAGCCACAGATTACCCACCTGCCTGGGCACGTTGGTCGGCGTGTTGCCCTTGCGCGACACCACGGCCCCGCTGGCGATTTTCTCATTGAAGTCCTCGTACTCGGCATCGACCCAGGCGTAGTTACCCTCCACCAATAATTTGGGCGTAACCCGCAACGAACTGGCCAACTCGATACCCTTGGACGACTGCGCGCCCACGGGAATGCTGTTGGTCGGGTCCTGCGGGTCGGTCACGGCGAAGTCCTTGCGCTCAATTTTATAGGCGGCGACGGTGGCCGAACCACGACCGTCCAGGTAGTCGAACTTGCTGCCCACTTCCCACTGCTTGCCGGTAGATACGTCGAACACCTGGGTGGTGCTGCTCGGCTGTTCGGCGGCGGTGCTGTATTGCACGTAGACATTGGCTTGCGGAATGAACTGATACGTCAGGCCAATACGCCCGGTGACCGGCTCCCAGCTGCGCTTGACGTGCCGCGGGTTGCTGGCGGTGATGTCTCGGTGATTGGTGACCTCAAGGTCGATCGCGTCATAGCGCAGGCCGGTGAGCAGCGACAGTTTGTCGGTCAGCCCCAGGCGGTTTTCGACGAACAATGCCTGGGTGGTGACGGCGTTGGTCTTGTCCGGATCGAAGCCGGGTTTGGTGCCGGGGATGTCATAGAAGTGCCCCGGATCGTAGTTGTTCGGATCCACCGTACTTTTACCCGCCACGTTAAGTGGGTTGTTGGTGGTGCTGTTGACCTTGTACTCAAAACCACCGGACCAGGTGGTACTCAAGCCGAAGAATGTGTCGTCATGGCGCAGCTCGAACTGGTTGCCGTTCTGCTCGCCTTGATGGCGTACCTGATAGGCCGTGGAGCGATTCACCGCGCTGTTGTCGGCGTTGTACTGGTAGGTTTCCAGGTTGCGATAGTCGCGCTGGCTGTCGAGGTGATAGAGGGTGTTTTTCAGGGTAGTGCTGTCGTTGATCCGGTAGTCGATGATCGACCGGACCCAGATCGTGCGTTGCTCATAACGGCCGTCGGCCACGTTGTAGTTGTTGAAGCGGTTGTGCTTGTCGATCTTCAACTCGCCCGACTTCGGGTTGAGCACCGGCGTGCCCCAATAGGGGCTGTCTTCGTGCTCGTCCTGGTATTCCAGCGCCAGGGTGTGGGACAGGTTCGGCGTGAAATCACTCAACAGGGAAAATGCCACGCTCCAGGCATCGCGCTGCTGGCGATCGATATAGGTGTGGTTGGTGTTGCGGCTCACGTCCAGGCGCGCGTAATGCTGCACCTCGGCACCCGGTTCGGTCAGCGCATGGTTGAGGCCGAAGGCCATCCCGGCGGTGTCGTAGCTGCCATACGTCAGTTGCCCTTCGGCGGCCTGTTCTTCGCGGGTGGCCAGTTTGGTCACGTAGTTCAGCGAACCGCCGACGGAACCGGCGCCGTTGATCAGCGAGGAGGGGCCGCCCACCAGTTCGACCCGATCATAGATCCACGCATCCACCGGCCGCGCCAGGCCGCCCGACACGGCGACGCCATTGAACATCTGGGTAATCTGGCTGCTGGTAAAACCCCGATAGGAAATAAAACCGCCAAACCCCGGCGGCGCGCTGGCGTTGACCCCGGGCAAGGTATTGGCCGCGTCCCGGAACGTCTTGGCGCCTCGACGTTCGATGTCGTTGCGATTGGCAATGGCGATGGACGCCGGGGTTTCCCGCACGCTCAGCCCGAGGCGCGAGGCCATGCCACTGGATTGGTCCAGAGCCAGGCCGGGCTCGCCGGTTTGTTCGCCATCAATGGTGGTCGGTGCCAGCTCAATCGCCCAGGTGCTGACAGGGAGGCAGCCGAACAGGCCCGCCAAAAGAGGTAGATGTTTCATGGTTGAATCCTGAAAAACATGGCTTGAAAACAACGCGCAGCCGCCCGTACTCCCGAGGGAGACGGCAACACGTGCCAATCAAAAAAGCGCAGGTATCAGGCGAAGGCGGGTGGGGCGCGCGGATTAGCCGCAGGCCAGGTGAAGCGGGCAGGAATGTCGGCGCTGGCAACGATGGCCGGCGGCGGCGCATGGGGTTGTGGCAGGACGACTACATTGAGGCTGGAGCTGAGCGCCGGGCCCATGCCGCCGGTTGAGCACAGCGGGCAACCGAAGGCTTTCGAGAGCGTGGGCAGGGATTCATCGGTGGACTTGTAAGGCGCTGGCGCCTGGGTGCGCGGGTCCACCGTACAGAACTGGCCGCCGATGCCGTTGAGCTGCATCCCGACCATTTGCCCGTGGCCAATACTGCAGGCGAACACATTGAACAGGACGCAGCAATAGAGCATCCAGGCAATGAGCGAGCGGTCGGTACGGGCGAGTTTCATGGGGCGGCACTTTACCATCAGCCGCCGACGAATTGCCTGCAAAAAATCTCAAGAGGTCTATCCTCTTTCGGACTTTTCCAAGGATATCCAGCCATGAGCTTTTTAGTCGCGCGATGGATCGTCGGGGTGTTTGGCTTTATCAGCCTGGTGCATTTGTACTGGGCGGCCGGTGGCAAATTGGGGGTTACCGCGGCGATTCCGCAGCTGCCGGGTGAATTCGCCAGTGGGCCACGCCCGGCGTTCAAGCCCTCGGCGCTGGGCACGTTGCTGGTGGGCGTGGGATTGGTGGCGATTGCAGTGCTGGTGTGTTTGCGGGCCGGACTGTATTTCGAGCCGGTGTCCAATCATGCGTTGCAGTGGGGGATCAGTGCGGTGGCGCTGGTGATGTTTGCCCGGGCGATTGGGGATTCGGAGCTGGTGGGGTTTTTCAAGAAGGTCGGCGGGTCGCGCTTTGCGCGGCTGGATACGTTTTTTTACTCGCCGTTGTGTCTGGTGTTGGGGGCGGGGTTGTTGGTGGTGGCGTGGAGTTGAGGGGAGCGATTGCCGGAGTAGAGTGAGGCTTGCGCTGTATAAACTAAAAGCCCTCTTGGTGATAGAACGTAAGGTGACCCTAAAAAATCAATGGCTTAGGAAGTAGTTTGTGGGGAATAAGCTCGGTAAATCGTCCCCATCCAAATTCTCAGTTTTGAATAACGAGTTAAGTAAATTAATTTGTCTTTTTCTTGGGCAGTCAGTGAGAACTCACGTCAATTCACCTGCAAACCGTAATTCTCTGAATATATATGGTTTTTTTATGATCACATTTTCTTTAGTTAAGGGGGGCGAGTATTTGTTCTCAGGAAATATGGCCGATCGTTACGTAAGTTGGATAATCCAAATTAGGTGTGTTTGGGATTAGCTAAAAATTTACCATCCTCAGGGCCGTTTATGTAAACCGAAGGACCAATCAGAGATATGAATTGCGCTTTGAATTCGATTGAGGATTTTTTTGCGGCGGCTTGGAATATAAGAATTCCGTTTTCTTCCGCGATAGTTGCGGAAAAAATTTCTTTGGTTGGGATGTTGGTGATTTTCAAATCGCTGATGTTCGAGCAGGTAAGCCCGAGTCTGCAAGTGTTGAACCCTTTGTTTTGCCATTTCTCTGGTAAGTTGTCTGGGAATTCCGGTATGTCAAATCCCAGCCCTAGCGAGGGCTGATCGTTCTCTATTTGTAATGAAAAAAGAGAAATTCGGCCAATTTCGATTGGGTGACTAAAAAGCTTACAGAAAAATATGCTTTCATCTAATTCATTCCAATATTTCATTTTTTCTCCTTGAAAAAGTAATGTTCCTTCGCGCCGGGTACGTTACCGTTCCTTGGTTTTTCTATGGGCCGTAAGTTGAAATGCGCGCCTTGGTCACCTGTTCCGCCTTTGCTGCCGAATCGGTGCCCGGCAGAATGGTCTTGAACCAGTACTTCAGAACCATCGCTCTTTGTATACCCTGGTCTTTATCGGTTTGCCCGCGTCATTCAAAATACTTTCACCATTTTTGTCTGTCATTTTTACTATTTCATATTGTTTTGAAGCTCCAGTCCTTGGGTTCACTACCATGTCTGGGTCTTGGCGCATCGGTATCTTGGCAGCTCTTTTTGCTTGTCTGAAAGCTCCTTTGCGAGAGACCTCAGGAGCGTCGGGTTCAACCGGAACACCGCAGTTCGGGTTACTTCGTCCTCCGGGTGGGCAATTGGTGCTCAATCCTAACGGATCCACCCACCCCGTAGGGTTGGGCACGTACTGGTATCCGTTCAGCCCACCCGCGAGCTTCACGGGATCAGGCGTCAGATAGAGGCCAATGTCCGGATTGTAGTAGCGATGGCGGTTGTAGTGCAGTCCGCTTTCCGGGGCGAAGTATTGGCCCTGGAAGCGCAGCGGATTGGTAACGGTATTGACGTCCAGCTTCGCGATTTGGCCGTAGGCGCGGTAGTGCGCGGACCAGACGATTTCGCCATCGGGTGCTGTGAGTTCTTGTGGGGTGCCGAGGTGGTCGAGTTGGTAGTGGAAGGGTTTTACGTCTTCCGGGCCGTAGCCTTTCAGCAGTGCTAACGGTCGGAAGCTGTTGGGTTCGTAGAGGTAGCTTTGGTGGCGATCAGCGCCACCTCATCCCCGACCTTGAACACTTGCTCGACTTCCAGCGCCGAAAAGCTCCAGAAGCTTTCAGCCCAATCATCAAAGGTGTTAAGGCACTCCCTGAAGTCGCGGAGGACGGCCTCAACGTCCCTCGTCTCCGCATTCATCGGGGCCAGGGCCAATCTGCCAATGGCGGGATTCAAGAGGCAGCCCCATCGGGCAGAGCAGTAATCGAAAAAGACATCGGCGTTCCCTCGCGCTGTAATCAGGCGAGGGACTTTGCAGCGGTTTGTGAGAGAAAGAAGTCAGAGCTATCCACTGCTACTTATCGGACGTTTCGCCAAATCCCCGGCTAAGCCGGCCCGTTTTCGTAAGCCAAATCTCCGACAAAAATAAAACCCACAAAACCCACATACACAACAAATCCAACTTGACAGCCGCCATTCCCTTGGCGTCTATTGACGTACCCGCTGGACCATTTCGCAGATGTCCCAGGATGCTCAATGAAGACTGATACCTCACTGACCGATATGCCCAGCGTCCTGTACGCAGCCGAAAGCATCCGCCAAGGCACACTCACCCCCGTGCAACTGGTGGAGAAAAGCCTCGAGTCCATCAAAACCCACAATTCCACACTGAATGCCTTCGGCGACGTCTACACCGAGGCCGCGCTTGAGCAGGCGCATGCCATGACGGTGGCCGCCGAGGCCGGGCAGATAAAAGGCCCGCTCCACGGCATCCCCTTCGGCATCAAAGACCTGTTCTCCACCGCCAACCTGCGCACCACCCGCGGCTCGCTCACTGGGGTGGACAACGTCCCCACACAAGACGCGCCGATCATCCGCCGTCTCAAAGACGCCGGCGCGATCATCCTCGGCAAGACCGCCACCACTGAATTCGGCTGGACCGGCGCCAGCACCTCCCGCGTTTTCGGCAATGGCCGCAACCCGTGGAACCCGCTACTCACCAGCGGCGGTTCCAGCTCCGGCTGAGACTGCCAAGGCACACAGGGGATAGG